>CAIKKV010000198.1 GCA_903828035.1 uncultured bacterium | reverse complement strand
CTCGGAAGCGGCTGATCTGGCGGATCCTTCGCCTTGTAACCATTTGAGGCTTCTGCTGCAACGGGATCTGTCCTCCCAGCTGATGGATGTGCGCGAGGGGCTTGTGAAGGATGCGGCCGTGAAAGCGTCCAAATGGGTTTTGCTGCAGGCGGCAGCCCGCGACCCCGAGGGCGTCAAAGCGGGGCTTGGCACGGTCGCCGATATGCGGGTGAAGCCCCTGGTCGCCACCCGCTGGAGCCAGTCGTATGTGTATCAAGGCAGCAAGAAGCTGAACTGTTACAACTACTACACCCCCAACAACTACGTCTGCGGGTGCGTGGCCACCGCCTACGCGCAATTGATGAAGTTCTATAATCACCCGAGCAAGGCGCCGGGGACGACTGCGTTCGCCATCGGAATCGACGGGCACTCGAATGTCCGGTCTTTGCGTGGCGGGAACGGGGCGGGGGGCGAATACGATTGGGCAAACATGCCGAACGATCCCGCCGGCCTGGCCCGGTCAGGCAAGCTGACGTCCGCTCAGCGGATGGCGATCGGAGCCTTGTGCTATGATGCCGGGGTGGCCTCGTCGATGAACTACGGGTCGTCCGTGTCGGGCGCCAACTTTAACGGAAGCCCGCTGGCAAGGACCTTCGGGTTCGTGTGTGACTTGGGCGGGGTTTCCGACAGCAGTTCGATTCCCCGCAAGGATATCTACAATTTCGTGAACCCCAATCTGGATGCGGGGATGCCTTGCGCGCTGGCCATCCGGGGCGACGTCGGCGGGCACGCGGTCATTGTGGATGGATATGGCTACGCCTATGGATCGCTCTACCATCACTTGAACATGGGGTGGGGCGGGAGTGATGATGCCTGGTATAAACTGCCGAAAGTGTCGAGTTCGCCCGGTTTCAGCATGGTGAACCGAGACATCTTTAATGTCTGGCCAGTCGGGAGGGATGGCCTTGGCGTCTGCCGCAATGGCGCCCATGGCCTGTTTGTGGTTCGCGGACGCGTGGTTGCGTTTTCAGGAAATCCGATGCCGGGCGTCAAGGTGAAGGCGAAGCTCAATCCCGCCGGAAGCGCGACATGCACCCCCTCCAACGACGTGGCGGCTGTGACGGATGCGAACGGCTATTACCTGATGAAGATCCCTGCGGGGTTGCACTGGATCATCAGGCCCCAAGTTGCCGGAGCGGCCTTTGATCCCGACTATTACGACCAGCATGGCTGTCAGTGGAACCTCAATTTCAAGCGCTGTTCGCGCATCTTGAGGTTCTCCTCCGCGATTCTTGATTTCGGGTCCATGACGACGGGGCAGTCGAACTCGGCGCCGTTAACGCTGTACAATGACGGGACGGCGCCGCTGACCGTCTCGGGCAAGACCGTCTCGGGCGTTATGTGCGACGTCACGCCACAGCCGCCTTACACCATTGCGCCGGGCGGGTCTCAGGCTGTTACGGTCTGGCTGTCGCCCGTTTCCGCGACGTCGCCGATAACAGTTGAGTTCGCGTCCAATCGCACCAAGGGCACGAATGCGGTCGCCGTGATATGGTCCGCGTCTCTCGACGAAAGGAATAGAACAATGCCGCCCATCCTCTCCGGGTCCAGTCGCTTATGCATCGGTATGTTGTCGAGGGTAATCTCAGTCATCTCCTCATACGTGATG
>CAIKKV010000197.1 GCA_903828035.1 uncultured bacterium | reverse complement strand
GGTCGATCAGCCGGCCCGGGGTGATGTAGCCGAAATCATGGGCCGTGAGATTGGCCAGGAGGGAGAGGCCGATGTTGGTGGGCGAGGTGCGGTGGGCGACGGTGAGACGGGGGGGGAGCTGGACGTTGTCGGGGGGCAGGTGATGGTCGTCGGGGGCGATGAAGGTTTCGAAGAACGACCAGGTCCGGCGGGCGGCCTCGCGGAGGAACAGGTTCTGGGCGGGGGAGAGGCGGACGGCGGGGCGGCGGAGCGGAAGGCTGAGCCACCAGACGAGGGCGGGGGCCGCCAGCCACAGGAGCAGGAGGGGCCCGGCCGCGGGCAGGAGGGCGGGGCGCCCGGCCGCGAGGGCGGCGGCGGTGGCGCCGGCGAGAAGGGGGGCGGCGGCGAGCGCGCCGAACGCGGCGGCGAGGCCGGGGCGGCGGCCGTTGTCCAGGTGGGAGGGCGACCACTCCAGGAGCCGCCGCCGGCTGATCGCCAGGCGGAACAGCGTGCGCAGGATGGCGTCGAGATTGGAGACGGCCTCCGCGGGCAGGCAGGCGAGGGTGAAGAGCGCCTGGCCGAGGCGGCGCAGGCAGCCCTGGGCGGCGGCGGCGAGGTGGCGGAAAAGGGGCACATCCTCCTGCCGCCTTAGCAACCCGGGGAGGCAGGCAAAGAGGGGCGGCATCAGGAAGGGGGCCAGGGCGGCGCTGATCCAGAAGGAGGGGTTGGGCAGTCGCACCCAGGCGAGGAGCAGGAGGAGAAGCGCGGCGGGCGGCACGAGGCTGCGGCGCAGGTTATCGAGGATTTTCCACTGCGAGAGCCAGTCGAGGGGGTTGGGAACGGAGCGGACGTCCCCGGGCCCGGGAACCCGCGAGCGGATCCACGCGGCGATCTGCCAGTCGCCCCGGATCCAGCGATGGCGGCGGCAGGCGTCGGTATCGTAGCGCGTCGGATAGGCCTCCAGCAGCTGCACGTCGCTGATGTGGCCGGAGCGGGCGTAGCACCCTTCGATGAGGTCGTGGCTCAGGATCCGGTTTTCGGGCAGGCGGTTGTCGATGGCTTTTTCGAACGCGTCCACCTCGTAGATGCCTTTTCCGATGAAGGAGCCCTCGTCGAACAGGTCCTGGTAGATCTCGGCGTTGGCCCGGGTGTAGGGGTCGATGCCGGGCTCCTGCCCGAAGAGAAGCGCGTAGCGGCTCCGTTTTCCGGGGGAGGGGGCTTCGGTGACGCGGGGCTGGAGAATGGCGTAGCCGGCGAACAGGCGGCCGGTTTCGGGATCGAGGCGGGGGCAGTTCAGCGGGTGGGCCAGGGTGCCCACGAGCAGGCGGGCGGCCTCGCGCGGCAGCTGGGTGTCGGTGTCGAGCGTGATGACATACTTGATATCCTGGAGGGCGGCCAGGGGGCCCGTCACATGTGAAAAGGCGTCGTCGGGGCCGCCCCAGGAGGCCCCGCGCAGGAGGGCGTTGACGGCGCCCAGCTTGCCGCGCTTGCGCTCATAGCCCATCCACACGCCTTCGCGGGGATTGTAGCGGCGCGGCCGGTGGAAGAGGAAGAAGGAGCCGTTGTGGGGATGGGCATACTTGTTGTTCAGCTCCGTGATTTTCAGGCTGGCCGTCTCCACCAGCTCCTCGTCGCCGGGAAGCAGGGGCTGGTCGGCATCGGGAAGATCGGTCAGCAGGCCGACGCTCAGGTTTTTGTCGCGGCTGGCGAGAAAGCGGATTTCGAGCATTTCCGTCAGGAACTGAACGGCCTCCGGCGAGGTGAGAAGGGTGGGAATGACCACGAGGGTGCGGGATTCCGCCGGAATGCCTTCCGAGTAGTCGAGCCTTGGCAGCAGCAGGGGCTTGGCGAAGAAGGTGATCAGCCAGTTGACCAGCGCGAGCGCCACGTGGACCGCGCAGAACGAGCCCAGCAGGGCGGCGGCCAGGGCGCGCGCGCTTGGCAGGTGGGGTGGAGGCGGGAGAAGCAGGGCGGCGGCGAAGAGAAGGGCGAGCAGGGCGACGGAGCCGAGGTAGAGGGCCAGGCGGAGGCGGACGCGGCAGCGGGAGCCGAGGAGGTGGTAGCCCACATGGCGGGGCCGGTCGTCGCCGGCCGGGCAGGCGGCGGAGCGGGCGCGATCGACCGCCTGCCGGGCGACCTCCTCCTCCGTCTCCCCGCTTTTGCGGGCTCGCTTTTCGACGGCGCGGCGGTACCGGTCGCGGGTCTGGAAGTCCATCTGGAGATAGACGGCGGCGGGGTCTTCCCGCAGCCGGTGCTCGACGATGCTGAGGTTTTCGACGAAGGTGCGCCAGTCCGTGGTGCCAAGGGTGCGCAGGCTGCCGATGCTGTTGCTGATGGAGACGTGGTCGGCGGCCTGCTGCTGGATCTCGGCGTGCACCAGCTGCTCGGTGGTCTGGTTGAACTCCGAGAGCCGCTGCTCGATCCACGTGAGGGGCAGCGCCACCGAGGAGTTCTGTCCCTGCAATTGATTGACGAACTCGGCCACGAACGCGCTGGTCATGGCGGGGGCGGAGCGGGCCATGTCGGCCGTGACGAGAATGAGGCTTTTGGGGTCCTTCTCGGCCGCCTCGCGCATCTGGGAAGCCCACGCGGCGGCCCGCTCGCGATCCTGGTTGCCGGCGGCGATGCGGACGGCCACGCGGCGCAGGTTCTCGATGAGGGCGAGGCGCAGCATGATGGGGATGGCCCAGAGCTCGCCCAGCTTGAGGGGCTGGACGGACTGGTAGGCGGTGACGAAGAGGGCGAGGCTGTCGGGGTCCAGCTTGCCGTCGCCGTGGGAGATGGCCTCCAGGGCGATGCTGTAGACGCGCGGGAGGCCGGACGAGGGCCCCCGGGCCAGGCGGGGCAGCTCGCGGCTGTAGCCGCGGGGCAGGTGGCGCCGGGCCATGCGGATCTGCTCCTCGATCAGGTAGAAGTTGTCGAGCAGCCACTCCGCGGCGGGCATGATCCGCCGTTTTTCGGCGAGGATGCGGATCAGCATCTTGCTGACGTCCACGAGGATCGTCTCGTTTTCGGAGAGGCGGGAGAGCAGCCGCTCGCGCGACCAGCGTGCGCCGACCCGGTGGAGGGCGGCGATATGGCGTCCATGCTGCTTCAGCTGGTCGGCGCTGAGCAGCTCGTCCCGCAGCGGGGGCTCGTCCACGCCCGCCGGAATCCAGTTTTTTTCCCAGATAAACAAGCAACCCCCTTCGGTCCATGTGTCCGGAGGTCATTCTGGGATAAACAGCTCACGATCCCCATGGGGTATAATACCCTGCCCGGGTCCCGCCTATTCCGGGTCGAGCACGATGAAATAGGCGGAGGAGGTGAAGCCCGGGGCCGTTCCCGCGTAATCGGTGATCGTCCAGCGGTAGGCGCCGGGGGTGAACGAATAGGCGGGAGCATGCTTGGCCTGTCCGGGCCAGCTTTGAACCACGACGACGAACCGCTTGGCGCTCTCATCGTACCGCGAGAGCTTGAACAGGTACTTGGTGGCCGCTGTGGAGCGGGTCCAGCGGAAGCCGGCCGGGGCGGCGGCGAGCGTCACTCCGTTCGAGGGGGTCATGGCGCGGTTGACGATAAACGTGCGGGCCGGGCTCGTCTCTCCTTTGCCGGCGGCGTTTTTGGGCTGCACCAATAACGTCAGGTAGCCCGGCTGGGCCGCGAGTGAAAAGTCGTGCATCGTTTCCTTGACGAACACGGAGTCCAGCGGGGACCCGTTGTAAAGAAGGGTCAGCCGGTAGGAGGACGCCCCCTCCGCGGGGGTCCAGGAGGCGCTCAGCGTGAGGGCGCCCGGAGGAAACGTTTCAAGGGAGGCCGGGGTGAGGATGGCGCAGGCGCCGGGCACTTCCACCTGGAAGCGCTGGACGGGGCTCCACTCGCTCGAGACGGGATAGCCCGCGAGCACGCGAAGGGCCTTCACGCGCCAGGAATAGGCGCCCGGGGCCAGCGGCCCGGGCCAGGCCAGCGCCGGGTCGGAGGCGAGGCGGACGCCCAGCGAGTCGGCGTCCTTGAACAGCTCCACCTTGAAGCGGGTGACGCGGTCGTCGGCGTTGCTCCAGGAGAAGGCGGCGTCGACCGCCTCGGAGGCGAGAAGGCGGCCGGCGGGGGCTTCCGGCTCAGGCATGAGCGGGGGAATGGTGAACGCCAGGGGGCGCGACCAGGGCTTGTCGCTGTCGGCTTCGCCTTCCTTGACGATCCAGGAGTAGACGCCGGCCTCGAGGTTGGAAGCGGGCGTCCACGAGTTGGTCGGCACAGTGGCGGTTTCGAGAAGCGCGCCGTCGCGGCTCAGCGCGAGCGTGTAGGAGGGCGCCAGCGTGTCGCTCCAGGAAAAGGCGGGCGAGCGGGTGTCGACGAGGCGGCCCGCCGGGGCCAGGGGGTCGAGGGAGGAGAGAATGATCTTGCGGTAGCGGGCGCCGCCGGAGGAATAGGCCAGGTGCAGGTTGCCGAAGCGGTCGGTGGTGGCGGCGGGCGAGCGGCCGGCGGCGATGTCGATCGTTTCGGAGGCCGTGCCGGCGGGCGACAGGAAGGCCGCCTTGATGCGGCCGCCGGAGGTCCAGAACACGAAGGTGCCGCCGGAGGGGGCGGGGGCAAAGGCGGGCCCGTGCCGCGCTTCATAGGTCGCGTTGTAATCGAGCACTTTCAAGTTGGAAGACGAGTAGAGCAGGCGCGCGCCGTCCCAGATGTTGATGCAGAGGCAGTTGTTGAAGACGCTGGCGATGTAGCAGATCTGCGGGTTGACGAGGTCGATGCCGATGCCGGGGTGGGAGAAGTCGGAGCCCTGCTGCGGGTAGGCGCCGTAGGCGGCCCACTCCACCGGCCCGAGGCCGCTCTTGTAGCGGGCCGAGTTCTGGTAGCGCGAGGAGGCGGCGCTGTAGCCGTTCATGGCGGTGTGCCAGATGCCGTCCGGGTAATTCCCGCCGGGGGCGGCGCCGAAGCGGGGGGCGTAGGAGGCGATGCGGGCGCGCACCTTTTCCCCGCCGGGGCCGCCGTTCAGGGAGCCCGTGGACAGGGTTTGGCCGGAGGAGTAGAGGATGGCGTAGTTGCCGAAGGTGCCGATGACGACGCCCTGGTCGGGATATTTCGCGTCGGTGGTCACCACGCCCATGCCCTTGTAGACGCAGACGAAGCGGAAGAACTGCTCGGCGGGCGTGGCGGTGGTGGAGACGTTCTTGAAGAGCCAGATGCCCTGGCCGTACATGGCGCCGTACTCCTTGACGCCGAACTTGCAGGAAATCCAGGCGCGGTCGCGCGAGTCGATTTCGATCTGGCCGATGTAGAGGCGCGAGGCGTCGTAGCGGCCGCCGCGGGCGCCGACGGCAAAGATCCCGCCGCTCCACTGGTCGTTCACCCGGTGGTATTTCATGAACTGCGTGTTCCCGCCGTTGTCGCAGACCAGGTGGGGCTGGCCCTTGGAGTCGGTGGCCACGGAGGGATGTTCCATGTAGAGGTTGTCGACAACCTCTTCATCCCCGATGGCCCCGATGACGGGCGCGGGGATATCCGCGGCCAGCGCGACGCCGGCGGCGGCTAGAAGAGAGAGTAAGAAGAGGCGGCGCTTCACGATCTGCCCTCCATTTGAATCCTGCGTGATGCCTAGTAGGGTAACAAATAAAAGGCAGATCGTCAAACAGTGTCAAAAAGAAAGCCGGCGCGGAGGCCGGCCTTCTGGCTTACTTGCGGACCAGGACTTTCACATTGCCGCTGGGCAGGGTGAAGGTGAGGGAGGTGGCGGTGACCGTGTAGGGGCAGCGCTCCGTGACGTCCGAGACCATGGTCAGGATTTCGCCGGTGGCCGACCAGCGCGCGCGGGTGAAGGCGGTGCCGTCCCCTTGGACGGTGCGGAGGACGCCGTCCTTCTGGAACGTCATTTCCCGCCAGCGCCAGTCCGTGACCACGCGCCAGGTGCCCGCGACCAGGGCGGGATCGTTCCAGGAATCATGGCCGGAGTTCTTGATCTGGAAGAGCGCCGTCTGCGTGTAGCCGCGCTTGTCGCCGTTGAAGTCCGTGATCGCCCAGCGGAACCGGCCGTCCGGGATGATGTAGGGAGGGGTCCAGCGGGGCTGGCCCGAGGCCGGCTGCTCAACCCAGGCCTCGCGTTTGACGATGTACTTGCCGGAGCCGGCGTCATACTGTGACAGCGTGAGCAGGTAGCGGGTGGCCGGCTCGGAGCGGGTCCACTTGAATACGGCGGGAGTCTGGTTCAGGACGTCGCCATCGGGGGTCATGTTGCGCGTGATGATGAAGGTGACCAGGTCGCTCCACGGGCCCAGGCCGGCTCCGGCGCTGACGCCGCGAACCATCACGGAGTAGTAGCCCGGGGCGAACGTGTCGTTCAGCATGCCGTCCGTGACCAGGATCCCGCTATGCGTGGCGAACGCCTTGCCGTTCATCAGCACCTTCAGGACGTAGGAGTCGGCGCCGTTCGCGGCCATCCAGGCGACCGGGATGTTTGTCGTGGCCGGGCCGAAGGCCGTTTTATCGGCCGGAGTGGTGACGACGGGAACTTCGGGAACGCCCAGCTGGAAGGAGCGGGACTCGGACCAGGTGCTGGCCACGGGGAAGCCGGGCAGGTCGCGGGAGGCCTTGATGCGCCAGGAGTAGCTGCCGGCCTGCAGGTTGTTGGTCCAGTCTTTCGAGAAATCGGTCTTGGAGCCGTCCGATTCCACATCCAGCGAGCCCAGCAGATCGGCGCCCTCGAACACCTGCAGGAGGAAGTGGTTGACGGCCGTGTCGTTGCCCGTCCACGTGAAGGAGGGGATGGCGGGGTAGACGTCGGAGCGGCCGTCGGGCGACAGGGCGGTGGGCGTTTCGGGCGGGATCACAAACGCGATCCGGGTGGACCAGGGCTTGGTGCTGTCGACTCCGCCCTGCTTGAGGCGCCAGCTATAGGAGCCGACGGGATAATTGGAGGAAAGCTGCCAGGTGTTGGAGGCGCTGGGGGTGACGGCGAAGGCCGGCAGCGTGACGCCATCCTGGGTGAGCTGGATCGTGTAGGACGTGGCGCCGGGCGCGCCCGCCCAGCGGAAGAGCGGGCTGCGGGTCGTGAGGCGGCCCGCCGGGGCGAGCGGAGCCACCGACAACACGGGCACCTTCAGGTAGTAGATGCCGAAATGGTTGTAGACGATATGCACATTGCCATAGCGGTCCGAGCAGGCGGCCGGAGAATCGCCGGGGGCGATGTCGTGGACGGTTCCGGCGACGCCGGCCTTGGACAGGTAGCATAGCTTGATGTGGCCGCCGGAGTTCCAGACCACGAAAGTTCCGCCGATATGCGCGGGGGCGGGGGCGAACTGGATCGTGTGGCGGGGTTCGTAGGTGGCGGCATAATCCAGGATTTTCAGGCTGCTCGGCGAGAAGACCAGCTTGGAGCCATCCCAGATATTGATGGCCACCTTGCCGTTGAACACGCAGCCCATGTAGCCGACGCGCGGATCGCTCAGGTCGATGCCCACGCCGGTGTGGCTGTAATCGCTGCCCTGTTGCGGATAGACGCTGTAGGAGGCCCAGTTGATCGGTCCGGCTCCGGCCTTGTAGCGGGCTGAGTTCTGGTAGGCCGAGGCAAACCCGGAGTAGCCGTTCATGGCGGTGTGCCAGATGCCGTCGGGGTAGGAGGCGGTGGCCCCCTCGGGGTAGCGGGGCGCGTAGGAGGCGATGCGGAAGCGCATCTTTTCGCCGCCGGGCCCGGCGTTGATGGTGCCCGAGCCGATCTCGTTCCCGGCCGCATTCAGCTTGTCATAGAGGCCGCCGGTGGCCATGCCCACGCCCACGTCGGGGTATTTGGTGTCCGTGGAGATGCAGCCGTGGCCCTTGGCGTTCAGGAACTTGAAGAAGAGCTCGGAGGGGGTCGAATCGTTGGCGACGTTGCCGAACAGCCAGACGCCGTAGCCGAGCATGGAGCCGAAGTCCTTGCAGCCGAACTTGCAGGAAACCCAGGCGCGGTCCTTGCCGTCGATTTCGATCTGGCCGATGTACAGGCGCGAGGCGTCATAGCGGCCCCCGCGCGCGCCCACGGCGAAGACGCCGCCCTTCCAGTCGCCGTTCACGCGATGGAACTTCGCGAACTGCGTGTTTCCGCCCGGATCGCAGACGAAGTGCGGCTGCCCCTTGGAATCGGCGGCCACGGAGGGATGGTAGAAGGGCTGCGAGGCCACGAACTCCGGCGCGGTCGGGGTTCCGAGAAGGGGTTCCGCCGCCTGGGCGGAGGCGGCGCCGGCGAGGGCGGCCAGGAGAATGAAGGTTCGGCGAAGGGACATAACGATGCTCACTTTCCGGAATTCAGGGCTTGCCTCTAGGTAGTTTTTACGTTAAAAGTCATAATTATGCAGAGATCCTACGCTAAATCATTAAACGGCGCAACCAAAAAAGAGCGACAGGCGGCGTTGCCCAGGCATTCGGGGGGAAGGCCGCCCAAGTATGCCGAGCCGAGGCGGCCCATTACCGTGACCCTGCCGGAGCGGATTTTGAAAGGGCTCGCGGCGGTGGATCCGGACCGTTCCCGCGCCATCGTCAAATGCGTCGAGGCGGCGGAGCGGCAGGGCGGGCGGCCGGTAAAGCCGGTTGAATTGATTGAGTTGACGCCCGGCAAGGCCCTGATCGTCGTGGGGCCCTGCGCCGGCCTGCGCCGTATTTCATGGCTCCGGCTTGTCGAACTGGTTCCCTTTCGCTTCCTGCTGGTGCTTCCGCCGGGGACGGCGGTGGAAGTGCTGGAGGTGGCGCTGCAGGACCTGCTGATGAATGAAACGCCCGACAGTCCCGATGGCATCCTGCTGAAGGAGCTGCTGGGGGTGATCCGCAGCCAGAGGCGCGGGCGGACGTTATCGACCGCCGAGCTTCTTTTTGTCGATGTTCCGCGAAATGGAGTCAGAAAAGAGGCGTAGCGGACGGACGGTCTCGGGGTGAATACTATTGTGACCGTCTCCGGTTTCTGGTATGTCAGAGGCCGCTTATGCAATCGGATGCCCCAGAGTCTATTCGTGAAACGGCGGATGTGGAGACGGCTTCGGACGGCTATGCCGCCCGCTTCGCCGGCCCCACCGGCGCCTGGCTCCTGGACGTGCAGGCCGCGGCCGTGCGAACCTTGCTCGGGCCCGACCGGCGCCGCACGATCCTGGACGTGGGCGGCGGGCACGGCCAGCTGGCGCGGCCCCTGTCGGAGGAGGGCCGGCCCTTCATGGTGCTGGGCACCGATCCGGCCTGCCGCCGGCGGATCGAGGATCTCCTGGCCGCGGGCACGTGCCGCTTCGTCACCGGGGAGGTGACGGCCCTTCCCTTTCCCGGACGCGCTTTTGATGCCGTCCTCTGCATCCGCCTGCTGACGCACTGCGCCCGGTGGCCCGCGCTGATCGCGGAGCTGTGCCGGGTGGCCCGCGAGGAGGTCATCATTGAATATCCGCTGCACGAGGGGCTGCACCGGATGGGCGGCCTGTTCTTCGGGGTGAAGAAGAAAATGGAGGGCAACACCCGCCGGTGGACTCCGTTCACGCATCGGCAGGTCACGGAGGCCTTTGAGCGTGAGGGTTTCCGCGAGGCCGCGGTGATCCGCCAGTTTTTCTGGCCGCTGGTCCTGCACCGGGCGCTCGGGCGGCCGGGCCTGTCGAAAAAACTTGAGGCGGTGGCGAGGCGGGCGGGCCTGACGGCCCGGGCCGGATCGCCGGCCATTTCCAAAATGATCCGGATGGGAGCTTAACATGTGCGGCATCTGTGGCTTCAACTGGCATGATCCGGCGCTGGGAACCCGGATGGCGAACGCCATCCGCCACCGCGGGCCGGATGACGAAGGCCTGCATGCGGAGGACGGGGCGACTCTGGCCTTCCGGCGGCTGAGCATCATCGACCTCACGGCCCACGGCCACCAGCCCATGGGCAACGAGTCCGGAACGGTGTGGCTGGTGTTCAACGGCGAGATTTACAACTTCAGGGAACTGCGCCGGGAGCTGGAGGCCGCGGGGCACGTCTTTTCCGGCAACGCCGACTCCGAGGTGATCGTGCACGGGTATGAGACCTGGGGGGTGGACGTGGTGCACCACCTGCGCGGCATGTTCGCCTTTGCGATCTGGGATTCGGCCTGGAAGCGCCTGTTCCTGGCGCGCGACCGGATCGGCATCAAGCCGCTGTATTACCACTGGCACAACGGCCGGCTCCGGTTCGCCTCGGAGATCAAGGCGATCCTGGAGGACCCGTCCGTGCCGCGCGAGCTGGACGCGCAGGCGCTGTACGACTATATCGGATTCGAGTTCACCCCGGCGCCGGCGACGATGTTCCAGGGGATCTTCAAGCTGCCGGCCGGCCACCGCCTCGTGCTGGAAAACGGCGACCTTCGCATCGAGCCGTGGTGGGACCTGTCGTTCAAGCCCGAGGCCGGCATCACCTTCGGCGGGGCGGTGGAGAAGCTGCGGGGGCTGCTCGACGAGGTCACGGCAAGCCACCTGATGAGCGATGTGCCGCTGGGCGTCTTCCTCTCGGGCGGGCTCGACTCGAGCGCGCTGGTGGCCATGATGCGCCGGCACATTTCCGGCCCGCTGCGGACGTTTACCATCGGGTACGCCGACAAGTCGTTCAGCGAGCTGGAACACGCCAAGGTGGTGGCGGATTATTTCGGCACCGACCACCAGGTGCTGATGGTGGACGACCTGACGCCGGCGGATGTGGAGAAGTCGCTCTGGCATCTCGACGAGCCGATGACCGACTTGTCCTGCGTGCCGCTGATGCGGGTTTGCCAGCAGGCCCGGCGCGACGTGACGGTGTGCCTGAGCGGCGAGGGCGGGGATGAGATTTTCGCCGGCTACGACCGGTTCAAGGCCAGCCGGCTGAGCCGCTATTTCCGGGGCGTGCCGCGCCCGGTGCGGCACGCGATGATCGACGCGCTGGTGGCGGCGCTGCCGGACCGCCCCCAGAAAAAGGGGGCCGTCAACATGCTGAAGCGCTTCCTGCAGGGAGCGCGGCTGCCGGAGCCGGGCGGCCATCTGCGCTGGCAGTTTTTCGGCGGGGCCGAGCAGGACCGCCGGCTCTTTGCGCCTGAGTTCCTGGGGCGGATCAACCCCTCGCCGTTCCGCCAGCTGGCCGAGTACGCGGCCCGGTGCGACGCCCGGGACCCGGTCAACCGCGAGCTGTACATCGACACGCGCTTCATGATGACGGACAGCGTGCTCATGAAGGTGGACAAGATGAGCATGGCCAGCTCGCTGGAGGTCCGCGTGCCGCTGCTGGACCATGTGCTGGTGGAGTTCCTGGCGTCGCTGCCCGGCGAGTGGAAGCTGAAGGGGTTCCGGACCAAGCACCTGTTCCGGGCGGCGCTCAAGGGGATGCTTCCCGACAGCATTGTGGAGCGCGGGAAGCAGGGGTACAGCCTGCCGGTGAAGAACCTGCTGCGCACGGGCTTCAAGGACTGGATGATTCAGCTGCTGCATGAGTCGCCGGTGCTGAAGCGGAACCTGCGCGAGGCGGAGGTGGACCGCCTGATCGCCGAGCACCTCTCCATGAAGCACAATCACAACCATGTGCTGTGGGCGCTCATGAATGTCGCCATCTGGGATGCCCGGTTTTTGCGCCGCTGATTGGCAAAAGGCGGTCTGGTGCAGGGCGGCGGGTTGCGTGCTTTTGTTGCAGCCAAGCCATCGCGCGCCCTGTTCGCTGTCGCTCACTCGGGCGGTCCTTCGACTTCGCTCAGGGCAGGCGCGCGAGGCGGCTTCCGACAAGCCCAGCCCGAGAACAGGTGCACGCCGCTATGGTAGAGGGCGGCAGATTTGACAAGACGTATAAAAATAAATAGAATGTACGTCATGCAAACAAAACTGACCTTGCGCATGAAGGCGGAGCGGATCCGGGCGGCCAAGGCGGAGGCGGCCCGCCGGGGCAAGTCCGTTTCGCAGATGGTGAGCGACTTTTTCGACGGCCTGACCCCGCGACGGCCGCCCGCCGGCGCCGTGATCCCGCCGATTACGGCGTCATTGGTGGGCCTCTTGAAGGGGCGAGGCATCTCCGAGGCGGACTATCGAAAGCATTTGAGGGAGAAGCATTCGTGAGGGTCCTGCTGGATACCAACATCGTTCTCGACGTGTTGCTTGCCCGGCACCCGTTCGTCGGTCCGGCCGCCGAGCTGTTCGGCTTGGCCGAGCAGTCGAAAATCGAGGGACTGTTATGCGCGACTACCCTCACGACCGTGGACTACCTGCTCACACAAGCCATGTCCCGTTCCGAGGCGCGTCAAGCCCTGAGGAAGATCCTGGGGCTGTTCGAGGTGGCGCCTGTCAACCGCTCCGTTCTGGAGGAAGCGTTGAAGAGCAGGATCGCGGACTGCGAAGATGCCGTTCTTGAGCAAGCCGGGCGGCTGGCGGGCGCCGAGGTGGTGGTCACCCGGAATCAAAAGGATTTCAGGCATGCCATGCTGAGAATTTCCGGGCCCGACGAATTTCTTTCGGGATTTCCGGGATAGGCCCGGGCTGCCGAACTTTATAGGGCGGCTTTTTTCGCGAAGCCGAACAGCCAGTCGCCCGCGCTTTCCGTTCCGTTGGGAGCCCGCGGCTCCTGGCTCGCCAAGGCCGCCTCCATGAGGGCGTCGACCTGGGCTTTTTCGTCAAGGAGCTCGGCCAGCGTTTCGCGAAGCTTCTGCTGGGCGAACTCGCCATGCTCAAGATGCTCCACGATCTTCCAGGAGGTTCCATCGGAAGTGAGTGGAAAGCTGAAGACGATGCCTTTCGGCACGCCGTAATGGCCGTCGGAGACCACGGCCGCCGAAAAGAACTCGCCCGGGGGGGTGGGCTTCCGCAGGGCGCGGACGGTGTCGATGATGGCATTGGCCGCCGAGGCCGCCGAGGAGAAGCCCCGGGCATGGATGATTTCGGCGCCGCGCTTCCGGATCGTCTCGATAAACTCACCCTGGAGCCAGGCCTCGTCCTGGATCACCTCTTCGGCGGGACGGCCGTTGATTCGCGCGTGATGGAAATCGGGGAATTGGGTGGTGGAGTGGTTGCCCCAGATCGCCACATTCTTCACGACCTCAACGGACACGCCGGCTTTCCGGGCCAGCTGCGCCGCGGCGCGATTCTGGTCGAGCATGGTCATGGCCACGAAGTTCTTCGGATCCAGGCCGCGGGCGCACTCCTTGGCGATCAGCGCATTCGTGTTGCAGGGGTTGCCGATCACCAGCACCTTGCACTCCTTTTTGGCGTGCTGGGCCAGCGCTTTGCCCTGGGCCAGGAACACGTTGGCGTTGATGCGCAGGAGATCGCCCCGCTCCATCCCGGCTTTGCGCGGCACGCTGCCGACCAGGAGCGCCCAGTCGATTCCATCGAAGGCAACGGCCGGGTCCGTGGTAATGGTGACCTTGCGAAGCAGGGGGAAGGCGCAATCCTCCAGCTCCATCATGATGCCCTTCAGGGCGTTCATGGCGTGCTCAAGCTCGAGGAGGTGCAGCTCAACGTGTGTTTTGGGGCCGAACATATCGCCGGCGGCGATGCGGAACAAGAGGGCATAGCCAATCTGGCCGGCGGCTCCGGTGACGGCTACTTTGATGGTGGGGTTGTTCATGACAGACGTCCAGTTTATTCCTTCGACCCGATGCTTGGCGAATTTGCAGGAGTTTTTATAATAATAAAGAAGTGCGGGAACTGAAAATCAAGAATGCCCACAAAAACATTTAGAAAATGCAAAGAGGTCTCCGGGCGATCGCTGACGTGCCTGGCAGCGCACGCCGCCGACCGGATCAGAACCGGATCAGGACGCCGGCTTGAACGAGGAATGCGGCCAGTTTGTTTTTGCCCAGGTCCACATCCACGAACTCCACATCGCCCTTTTGCAGGTCGAATTGATAGCCGGCGCCCCCGGTCAGCGAGACCTGGTTGGCGAGCGTCACTTCGAGCGTGGCCGCCGCCACCGCCACGATGCCGTCATCGATATCCACCGTGTCCTTGACATACGTGCGCAGGCCGGGCTGTCGGGCCGCCAGTTCGATTTCCGCGTTTGAATCCACCGCCACGTAACGCACGCCGCCTTCCAGCGTCAGGGCGACGCGCGGCGTCCGGAGGGGGCGCAGGAGCAGCGAGACGCCGACGGGCGAAAGGCCCACATCGCCGTCGAGGTTGGCGTCGACCGCCAGGTCCTGCCCCCGGATCCGGATGTCCTGCTCGTCGATGGCATAGTCGGCGCCGCCGGCGGCCAGGGCGAGTCCGAGGTAGGGGGTGATCCAGAAGCGCGCCTGGACCTCCATGCCGGCGCCGAGATCGTAGGTGTCGTCGTCGGCCGGCACATACAGGGTTCCGAGGCCGACCAGCTCAGGGGTCAATCCGCGGATATTGGCGGCCCGGGCGGAGGAGACGGAGGCGAGGAGAACGGCCAATAGGAGAGCGAGGGTTTTCATAAGGCTCCTTGGGGGGATTATGGAATCACAGGCCCGGTCAGCGGGCGGTTCATTTGAAAAAGACCGCCACCCTCCAGCGGGCAAGCGGGGTGACGGTCTTAAAGTCAATCGCGTGTCGAACTAGAAGGCGACGCCCAGTCCGGCCTGGACCTGGGCGGATTCGAACTTGTTGTTCGAGACCTTCTCGTCCAGGAACTTCACGTCACCCTTGTCGAGGTCCCACTGATAGCCGCCGCCGGCCAGCAGGAACACGCTGGGCGTGAGTTTCAGTTCGAGCTGGGCCGCTGCGACCGCCACCACGCCGTCGTCGATTTTGAGCCGATGGGTGGAGGTGGCGGTGGGCCGGCCCGGCTCGGTGACGATGATTCGGACATCGGTTCCAGAGTCGTCCGTGAATACGTAGCGCGCGCCGCCTTCGAGCACGAGGGCGATGCGCTCGGTGTCAATTACCCGCAAGAGCACGGAGGCACCCACGGGAATGGTATCGATGTCGCCGCTGATATCCGCAGCGGTCAGGATCTTGCCGTCACCGACGACCGCGTTCTGATCGTTCACGTCCCATCTCGACCAGCCGCCGGCCAGCGCCAGGCCCACGGCATCGGTCAGCCAGAAGCGGGCTTGCACCTCGGCTCCCGCGGCATGATCGTACACGTCGTCATTCTTGGGGAAGCTGTAGGTTCCCATGCCGATCAGCTCCAGGGTGGAGGAAGCGGTGTCGGCCCAAAGCGGGCCGGATAACGCGAGCGTGAGGGCGACGATCAGCAGCTTTCTCATGATGGACACCTTTCAGGATGGTTTTTCTTCCACGGTGCACGGGGACACTCGTCCTCGTCGCTTTCATACTAGCAGTCGGCTTCCCGCGGGCAATGGCGTTTTCCTAAGTATATTAGCGGTTTTATCTCATCCGTAGGCGTAGTGGAGACGGCGGTTCCC
>CAIKKV010000196.1 GCA_903828035.1 uncultured bacterium | reverse complement strand
CGGATTCCTTTGGATATTATTCCGATACGAAGCGGCGCCAGCGGCTCGATGATGAACGAGATCAATCGCGGCGAGGTTGTTTTTGAACGCTGAATGCCGATCAAGAAAACGCACAGCATTGAGGGGTTGCGTGACGAATTGAAAGAGGGTGGCATTCCAGAAATGCTGAGCGACGATGAGGCCGAGTTGCTGGACTCCATCTATCTGCCTTCGAAATATCCGTTGGGATCCATACTCCCCTTTTTTACGCCCGACGAAGACATTGCCCAGCGTTGCGTTTCCATTGCTGAACGGGTTGTGAAAGTCGCCTTGTCTAGAATTGAGAAAGCGTGAGGCGGTGTCGCGGCTGATTTGACGGGCTGTTCTGCAAACCGTCGTCGTTATTCGTGCCGCAGGGCTTCGATGGGGTCGAGGCGCGAGGCGGCGATGGCGGGGTAGAGGCCGAAGATGATGCCGATGGCCACGCTGATGCCGAAGGAGAGCAGGAGGCTCCACAGGGGGGTGACGGTGGGCATGCCCGTGAACTGGGTGATGCCGAGCGGGATCAGGACGCCGAGGGCGACGCCGATCAGGCCGCCCAGGCCGGACAGGACGCTGGTTTCCACCAGGAACTGCATGGCGATGTGGCTGCGCTTGGCGCCGATGGCCCGGCGGATCCCGATCTCCCGGGTCCGCTCCGTCACCGACGCGAGCATGATGTTCATGATGCCGATGCCGCCCACGAGCAGGCTGATGCCCGCGATGGAGCCCAGCACGACGTTGAAGGTGCGGCGCGTGCTCTCGGCCTGCCGCAGCAGCTCGAGCGGCACGCTGACCCGGTAATCCTCCCGCTTGTGGAACCGCTTGAGCATGGCCGTCACCGCCTTGGCGGCCGACTCCACCTCCTCCGTGCCGCGGATTTCCACAATCAGCTGATGCAGCTCCACCAGCTCCATGCTCATGGAGCCCGAGTCCATGGTGACGCTCATTTCGCCGAACCGCTCCAGGCAGACGTTGAGGGGCACGTAGGCGTCGACATCCTGGTCCGGCGTCTGCACGGAGGTGCTGGAGATTTCGTTGCGGACGAGCCCCACCACGGTGAAGCGGACGCCCTTCAGGTAGACGGTTTCGCCCAGGATGCTGGTGCCGGCCAGCAGGCGGCGGGCCCCCTTTTCGGTCAGCACGCAGACGGGCGCGGATTCCCCCTGGTCGATGGCGTTCAGGACGCGCCCGGCGATCAGGGGGCGGACCACGAGGGCGAACCAGTCGGGCGTGGTGCCCACGATGCGCATCTCGACCTTCCGGTCGCGGTACCAGCCGTCGGTCCGGAGCAGCCGCGCGGGAACGGTTCGAACCACCGAGGGGATCGAATCGCGGATGCGGGCCTCGTCGGCGTAAAGAAGGCCGTAGATGGCGATCTGGCTTTTTTCCTGGGCGTTCTGCGCGTCCTCGGCCGCCCTTTGCGAGGTCAGGATCAGGTTGTGGCTGCCCAGGCGGTTGATCTGGGCCAGCGCCTGGCGGCTGGCGCCTTCGCCCACGGCCAGCATGGCGATCACGCTGGAAACGCCGAACACGACGCCCAGCGTGGTGAGCAGCGTGCGGGTCTTGTGGAGCATCAAATCCTTGATGCCCATCTTGAAAAGGCGGGTGAAGCGGATCGTGTTCAGGCGGGCCCCCCTTCAATTTCATGAACGATGCCGTCGCGCATATGGATCCGGCGGTCGGCCCAGGCCGCGATCTCGGGCTCGTGCGTCACCATCACGATCGTTCGTCCCCGCCGGTTCAGGTCGGCCAGCAGCTCCATGATCTGGCGGCCGGTGGCCGAGTCGAGGTTGCCGGTCGGCTCGTCGGCCAGGATCAGGGAGGGATCGGTGGTCAGGGCGCGGGCCACGGCCACGCGCTGCTGCTGGCCGCCCGAGAGCTCCGTCGGCCGGTGCAGGAGCCGGTGGGAGAGGCCCACCAGCTGGAGCGTTTCCCTGGCCCGCTCGGCGCAGAAGAGGGGGTCGCGGTCCAGGTAGACGAGGGGCAGCTCCACGTTTTCCTGGACCGTGAGCTGGGGGATCAGGTTGAAGCTCTGGAAGATGAACCCGAGGTGGTGCAGGCGGATGTCGCTCAGGGCGTCATCGTCCAGCAGGGCCACATCCTTTCCCTCCATCCAGTACCGGCCCGAGGTGGGGCGGTCGAGGCAGCCGATCAGGTTGAGCAGGGTGCTCTTGCCCGATCCGCTGGGGCCCATGATGGCCGTGAAGCTGCCGCGGGGAAAGGACAGCGAGACGCCGCGCAGCGCCTCCACGCGAACGGGCCCCATCTGGTAGATCTTGCGGATCTCGTAGAGCCGCACCACATCGTCAGCCATTGCGCTTCCCCCGCGGCTTGTCGGCGCCGGTCCGCGCGCCCGCCGCCTCCTTGCCCTTGTCGGGCAGGGGCGGGGCCAGCAGGACCTGCTCGCCCGGCGTGAGGCCGGCCTTGATGTGGATCATGCGGTTGTTGTCGTAGCCGGCCTCGACGGTGCGCGGCTCCGGCTTGCGGCGGCTCATGACGTAGGCGACGGTTTTGCCCTCGAGCCGGGTCACGCACTGGATCGGCACGTAAATCGCCTTGTCGTATTCCTCGATCAGCACCTCGGCCTGGCAGTTCATGCCGGGCCGGAGGCCCTCCGCGGTATCGGAAAAGTAGACCTCGCAGACGTACACCTTCAGGTCCGGATTCAGCCACGAGCGGTTGGCGTCGGGCAGCACGCCGATCTTGCCCAGGGTGCCGGAGAAGGCGCGCCCCGGCAGCGCGTCCACGGTGATGCGCACGGGCAGGCCTTCGCGCACCTTGGCGAGGGCCGATTCGTGGATCCGGATCTCGGCCATCATGGCGGAGTCCGCCGGCAGGTAGATCAGCTCCTGGCGCTCAATCACCTGCTGCCCCACGCCGAGCGGCTCCTGGTTCCACCGGCGGCCGGAAAGGCTGGTGGCGTAAACGACCATGCCGTTGGAGGGAGCCGTGATGCGGCAGGCCTGGATCTGCTCGGCCAGCTTGGACAGCACGACCTTCTGGCGGTCGCTTTCGATATCCTTGGCTTTCAGGTCGGCCTCGGCCTGGACGATGTCCGAGGCGCCCTTGCGGTGTATGCGGTCCAGGGCCATCTCGGCCTGCTTGACGTCGCTTTTCCGTTTTTCCAGCTCTTCGACGTAGGTGTATTTGACAAGCAGCTCGAGCTTGTTGGTGGACAATTCGAGGTTGAGCGTCGAGCGCTTGCGGGCCAGCTCGTCCCCCTGGAGCTCGGAGCGGGTGATGTAGCCCGAGTCGGCCAGCTTGCGCGACCAGATCAGCTTGTCGTCGGCCCGCTGGAGCTCCTCGCTGGCGATGGCGATATCGGCTTCGGCCTGGCGCAGCTCGTTGGGATACTCGCCGGCCGAATATTTTTCGAGGTTCAGCCGCGCGAACTTCAGCTCCAGCTCGGCCTTCTCGTTGTCGGCCTGGGCCTGGTTTTTCGCCATTTCCAGCTTCTCGCGCGACTGGGTCAGGGCGGCCCCGCCATTTTCCACCTTGATCTGCTGCTCGGTCTGTTTATCCATGATGGCGCTGGAATCCAGCTCAACGAGCAGGTCGCCGGTCTGCACGGTGCGGCCCTCGGGCACGATCGAAAGGACCGTGTTTCGGCCCTCGGCGGTGGAGCGGACGATGACCTTTTCCCGGCTTTGGATGGAGCCGCTTTCGATCACGCTGATGGTCAGCGGGCCTTCCGCCACGGGGAAGAGCGGCTCGGAGGTGTCCGCCGGGGAGGACCCGCCGAAGTGGATCAGGACGGGAACCAGCACGACGGCGGCCAGCGCCAGGAGCGCGGCCGCGCGACGCCGGCGGGTCGCCAGGTATTTATTGAGCAGATGCGTAATCGTATTCACGCCACAATCCTTCCGGGTTCACCTGGAGCACGCCAAGGCTCCGTTGGAGATTAAGCTCCGCCAGGCGCCTCGAAACGATGGCTCCGGTGAGCGCATCCTGGGCGGAGATGAGCGAGTCCTGGGCCTCCAGGACGTCGCGGATTTCGGCGCGGCCCGCCTGGAGGTAAATCTGGGTGCTGGTGACGCGGGCGCGGGCGAGGGCGACGGCTTGCGCCTGGATGCGGCAGGTTTCCCCGGCCACGGCCAGGTTGCGCAGCCCCTCGCGGATCTCGAGCTTGATCTGGTCTTCCATCTCCTCCAGGTTGCGGCGGGCCTCGTCCAGCACGATCAGGCTGTTGCGATAGGCGTTCCGCTCGGCCGTCCGGTGCCAGGGGGCGTCATAACCCAGGCCCACGTCGTAGCGGCTCCGGTTGGCGGTCAGGGAGAGTCCCGAAATCGCGTCCGAGGTGAGGTCCGCGGTGCTGTCGCGCGTGGAGGCGTTCGCCTTGAGGGTCAGCCCGGCGCGGAGGGCGTCGGCGGCGATCGTGACGTTCCGCTCGGCATCGGCCACCGCGTCGGCCACCGTGCGCAGATCCAGCCTGTTCGTGAAAGCCATGGCGAGGGCCTTGGCCTCCGCAATGGGGGCCGCGTTTGTCGGCGCCGCCTCGCCGTCGGCAAGCCGGGCCAGCTCCTCCTCGACCAGGACCACCCGGCCGTCCGCGGGCAGGCCGAGCGAGACCTTGAACGAGTCGAGCTGGCGCTCGTAGGACTGGCGCCCGGCGTTGAGCCGGTTTTCGGCGCGCAGCACGTCCTGGCGCGCCTGGTCCACCTGGATGCCGGGCAGGCGGCCGGCGTCGGCCAGCTGGCGCGCCCGCTCAAAGGCGTCGCGGACGCGATCGAGGTTGGAGGTGGCGTCATGCATGGACTGCCGCTGCTGGAGGACGGAGAGGTAGTCGTCGGCCAGCTTTACGGCGAACGCCTGCTTGAAGAGCTCGAAGCGGCGGAGGGCATAGACCAGGTTCCGCTCGGCCTGCGTCAGGGGCTCGGTGGCGATGGCGCGGCCGGCGCCCCGCATCAGGGGGAGCGTGACGGAGGCGTCCGCCGCGAGGCCGAACGAGGAGTCCTTGTCGGCCGTGAGCAGCTTGGTCAGGTCGAAGGCCAGCCGGGCGGTGAGGGTGGCGCCGGCCTGGAGCTTGCGCGTGACGCCCGCGCCGCCGTCGGAGGTGATTTTGCGAGACTCCGCGCCGCTGCTCCGGTCGGAGCCGAACAGGACGCCGAGGGCGCCGGCGAAGGAGTTGCGGAAGGCGTCGGCCTCGAGGTCGAGGGAGAGCGCGGAGCGGAACACGCTCTCCTTGCTTCGCTGGTAGTCGCGGCTCTGGGCGGCGCCGAGCTGGAGCGCCTCGTTCAGCGTGAGGACGAGGGGGTCCGGAAGGGGCGGGCGGTTGGTGGCCGCGGCGGGCGGCTGCAGGGCCAGCAGCCGCTGATCGGCCATCAGCCGCCGGCGCAGCGTGTCGGACGGCTTTTCGATGGTGAACGCTTCGGCCTTGCCCAGGGCCTTCGCCTGCCCCGCCGCAATCCGGCCGGCCGCCGCCTGGTCGGCTTGCGCGACGTATCGGGCGGGGCTGCGGCACCCGGCCAGGGGGACGGCGAGGGCCAGGAGGAAGAGGCCCGAAATGGCGGAAAAAGGTCTCATGAACCATCTATTTTACCGGCGAAAGCCCCCGGAGCGCAAGGCCCTTTTAAAAGGATGAAAAAAGGCTTTGACAGCGGAGCCGTTTGGGATCATTTTCTAGCGCTGTCCGGGCATATCGTCCGCGGTGGTGAAGCAGGGGAAACGCATGCTGAAATATACCTACAAGGTCGTGGACGGACAGCTGCAGGACGCTCCGCCCGAGCAGGCTTCCGTGTTGATTTACGTGGAGCCCGACGAGGTCGAGCGGCGCGACCTCGTGGACCGGCTGAAGATCGACGAGCACACCCTGGCCTCCTCGATGGACCCCGACGAGCTGTCCCGCCTGGAGATCGAGCCGGAGCACATCGCCGCGATCATGAAGCGGCCGAAGCACTACTCCGCCAAGGACAACTTCCTGTTCAAGGTGTCGTCGATCGGCCTCTTCCTGTTCAAGGACAAGCTGATCGTGGTGCTGGCCGAGGATGCGATCGTGGTCGACAAGGGCCGCGCGTTCATGCGGATGCACAGCCCGGCCGATGTCTTCCTGCGCATCCTGTACCGGGCGATCTTCCATTTCCTGGAGCATCTGCGCATCGTCAACCAGCTGACCGACGAGATTGAAGGCCGGATCAGCGAGGCCATGGAAAACAAGCTGCTGCTCCACCTGTTCGCCCTGGAGAAGAGCCTGGTCTATTACCTGAACGCCATCCACTCCAACGGGACGCTGATCGAGAAGCTGAAGGTCTCGGGAGCGCGGAGCGGCTTCACGACGGAGCAGATCGAGAGCCTGGACGACCTGATGATCGAGAACAACCAGTGCTATAAGCAGGCCGAGATCTACTCCAACATTTTGTCGGGCATGATGGATGCGCGCGCCTCGATCGTGAACAACAACCTGAACGTGCTGATCAAGCGGCTCACGATCATCAGCGTCGTCTTCATGCCGCTGAACATCATCGCCGGCATCGGCGGCATGTCGGAGTACTCCCAGTGGACGAAGAACATGCACTGGGGGATGGCCTATTTCCTGTTCGTCCTGGGCCTGGGCGCCGTGGCCTGGTTCACCTTCCTCATGCTGCAATATACCGGCACGGACGCGGGAAGCCTGAAAAAGCGCAAGAAGCTGAGTGATTTTGTGCGCCGCCTGGTGCGGCAGCATCCTCCGACAGCCTAATCGCGCTTACAGATTGAACAGGACGCCCTTGGGGCCGTCGCCATCCTCGTCGCGCCACCAGCGGGGCTTGCTGGGGCCGGCGGCGATCTTATCCACCACCTTCATGGTCATCTGGTTGCCGCGGGCCTGGACGCCCTTGACGGGAACATCGCCGGGCTTGAAGATCTGCTGGTGGATTTTCTGGTTCTTGGACGGCTTGTATTTCAGGTACAGCTCCGTCACGTCGTCGACGGAGTGGAACAGGACCTGGCTGCCTTCCGGGGCGCAGTAGTAGTCCTTGTTCATGATGGCTCCGCCCAGGGTGAAGCGCTTGAGCCAGGTGATCTGCTCGAAGGCGTAGACCACGGTCATCACGCGGTCGCGGTTGTACGTGCCGCAGTAGAGCAGGGTTGTATCGGTGAAGAGCTTGTCCGGCGGCGGGAAGACCTTGTAGCGGCCGTCGGCCCAGACGCAGACCAGCTTGTCGAGCGACGAGCATTCGAATAGGACCTCGCCCTCGACGTCGGTGCCCAGGTAGCCCTTTTCCCGGTCGATCTTGACGGCCAGCTCGCGCGCCGTGAGGGCGCGCACCTCGATTTCGCCGAACCGGGTGAGCTCCGTGCGGCGGGGATACTGGGGGCCGTAGACCTTCAGGAGGTTCTGGAGGTACTTGACGGCGTAGGGCACCAGGCTGCCCAGGTTCTTGTCGACCTGCGCGAGCTCGAGGACGAGCCCGTCGATGTCCTTGCGGTTTTTCTGGATGTCGAAGAGGGAGATGCGGCGGATGCGGACGCCGAGGAGCATCTCCACGTCGTCGGCGGTGATATCCCGCCGGAGCTGGGAGCGGAAGGGCGCCAGGCCTTCGAGGACCGCCTTCTGCACCTCGGGGTAGGACGTGCAGGCCTCGATCCGCTTGTAGATCCGGTTTTCAATGAAGAGCTGGACGAGCGTCTTGGAGTGGATCTCCTCGGTCAGCTCCTGCTGCCGGTGCGCCAGCTCCTTCTGGAGCAGGTCGAGAAGGCGCTCGGTGTTGGCCTTCAGCACGGAGGGGACGTCCATCTCGGCCGGCCGGTTGCCGCGGATGACGATGACGCGGCTCGACAGGGGCGTCTCGCAGGCGGTGAAGGCGTAGAGGGCCTGGATGGCCTGCGCCGGGCTCGCTCCGGGCGAGAGGGTCAGCTCGACCTCCGCCGTCGCGGCGGTGAAGTCGCTGATCGAGCGCACGGGCACCTTGCCGGAGCGGGCGGCCTCCTCGATGGAGGCGATGATGGACTCCGTGGTGGAGGCGAAGGGGATCTCGGTGATCACCAGCACGCCGGGGTGCTTGTCCTTCTCCTTGATCCGGGCGCGCACCTTCACGCGGCCGTTGCCGCCCGCGTATTCGCTCGCGTCCATGAGCCCGCCCTGCGGGAAGTCCGGCAGCACGGTGAAGGGCTTCTTGCGGAGGATGGCGATCTGCGCCTCCAGCAGCTCGCCGAAGTTGTGGGGCAGGATGCGCGTGGAGAGGCCCACGGCGATGCCCTCGGCCCCGAGCATCAGGACGAGCGGAAGCTTGCAAGGCAGGACGACGGGCTCCTTGTTGCGGCCGTCATAGCTGGGGATGAGCGGGGTGAGGGCGTCGTGGAAGATCTCCTTGCGGGCCAGCTCGGTGAGGCGGCACTCGATATAGCGCGAGGCGGCGGCGCGGTCGCCCGTGATCAGGTTGCCGAAGTTGCCCTGCCCCTCGATCAGGAAGCGCTTGTTCTCGATGTTGACCAGGGCGTCGTTGATGGAGGCGTCGCCATGCGGGTGGTACTGCATGGTGTGGCCGACGATGTTGGCGACCTTGATGAAGCGTCCGTCGTCCTTTTCGTGCAGCGACCAGAGGATGCGGCGCTGCACGGGCTTCAGCCCGTCGTCCAGGTGCGGCACGGCGCGGTCGCAGATGACGTACGAGGCGTACTGCAGGAAGTTGCTGTCCATCAGCCGGTGGAGGGAGCTGGCCGACTCGGGCAGGTGGCCGTGGGGCAGGAGCCCGGGGTCCTGCCCCGGAACGGGCCGGGGCGGGGCCGCCTTGGCCTTGGGAGGCGCGGGCGGCTTCGAGAACAGATCCTGCTGGTCCTGGTCGCTCATAGTTCGGGGTCCACGATCAGGTGTTCCATGATGTATTGCCGCCGCTCCTGCGTGTTGCGGCCCATGTAGAAGGTGATCAAGTCGGGGACCGCATGCTCGTCGAGGGTGTTCACGGAGGTCAGGCGCATCTCGGGGCCGATGAAGGCCTTGAACTCGGAGGGCGAGATTTCGCCTAGCCCTTTGAACCGGGTGATTTCGGGCGAGGGGAGCTTCTTGACGGCCGCATCGCGCTCCTCTTCGGAGTAGCAGTAGATCGTCTCCTTCTTGTTCCGCACGCGGAACAGGGGCGTCTCCAGGATCTGGAGATGACCGTCCGCGACGAGGGGCTTGAAGAACCGGAGGAAGAAGGTGATCATCAGGTTTCGGATATGCAGCCCGTCGATGTCGGCGTCGGTGGCGAGGATCACATGCTGGTAGCGGAGGTTGTCCACCGTCTCCTCGATGTTCAGGCTGCGCATCAGGTTGTAGATCTCGTCGTTCTTGTAGATGGCGTCGCGGTTGAGCTCCGCCATGTTGAGCGGCTTGCCCTTGAGCGTGAAGATGGCCTGCGTGTTGGGGTCGCGGCAGCTGACGATCGAGCCGGCGGCCGACTGGCCCTCGGTGATGAACAGCTTGGTGTCCAGGCCCTTCTGCTTCTTCTGGTCGAGGTGGTGCTTGCAGTCCTTGAGCTGGGGCACGCGGATGCTGACGGATTTGGCCCGCTCCCGGGCCATCTTCTTGACGGTCTGAAGCTCCTTGCGCAGGGCGGCCGTGTCCGCGATCTTGGCCAGCAGCCGCTCGGCCACCGCGGGGTCGCGGTGCAGGAGGTCCACCACCACGTCGCGGACCTGCTGGACCAGCGGGCCGCGGATTTCCGCGTTGCCGAGCTTGTTCTTGGTTTGCGACTCGAACAGCGGGTCCTTGAGCCGGATGGCGATGGCGCCGATCAGGCCCTCGCGCACGTCCTCGCCCTCGAACTTGCCCTTGGCGAACTCGTTGACCGCCTTCAGCACGCCCTCGCGGAAGGCGCTCATGTGCGTGCCGCCGTCGGCCGTGAACTGGCCGTTGACGAACGAGAAGTAGTCCTCGCTGAAGCGGTTCGTGTGGACGAACGCGAGCTCCAGCATCTTGTCCTTGAAGTGGAGGGGCGCGTAAAGCTGCTCGCCGTCGGTCTCCTCCGCGATCAGGTCGAGCAGCCCGTTTTCGGAGCTGATGTCCTGCCCGTTGAAGCGGAGCGTGAGGCCCGCGTTGAGCCAGGCGTAGAAGCGGAAGCGGCGCAGCACGTGCGCCTCGATGTAGGCGGTCTTGCCGAAGATCTCGGTGTCGGGCGTGAAGGAGACGAACGTGCCGTCCTTCGCCTCCGCGTCGCGCCCCTTTTTCTGGCGGATCAGCTTGCCGCGCTCGAAGACGGCCTCGGCGTAGTCGCCGTCGCGGTGGCTGCGGACCAGGAACTCGCGCGAGAGGGCGTTGACGGCCTTGGTGCCCACGCCGTTGAGGCCCACGCTGAACTGGAAGACGTCGTCGTTGTACTTGGCGCCCGTGTTGATGGTGGAGACGCAGTCGACGATTTTGCCCAGCGGGATGCCGCGGCCGTAATCGCGCACCTCCACCTTCCCGTCCTGGATGGTGATGTCGACGCGCTTGCCGTAGCCCATGATGAACTCGTCGATGGCGTTGTCGACCACTTCCTTGAGCAGGATGTAGATGCCGTCCTCGTACTGGGAGCCGTCGCCCGTCCGGCCGATGTACATGCCGGTGCGGACGCGGATATGCTCCAGGGAGGAGAGCGTCTTGATCTTGGTTTCGTCGTAGGTATGCTGCTGTTTCGCCATGGCTCCTGCATCAGTAAAAAGAAGTCCGGAGTATAGCAGGGCTCCGGCGGGGATTTCAAGCAAACCCGCTCCCTCACCCGATTTTCAGGCGTTTCCAGCGGCCCGTCAGGAACCAGGCGGCCGTCATCAGGCCGTTGAGCGTGTTGGAGATGGCGATGGACCACCAGACGCCCGTGGTGGACGGTTCGAAAATGTGGGAAAAATAGTGGGCCAGCGGCACCTGCAGCCCCCACAGCGTGGCGATCGTGATGATCATGGTCGGCACCGTATCGCCCGCCCCGTTGATGCTGCGGCCCAGGATGATGCCCGTGGCGGCGAACACGTAGAAGGGCGACACCAGGCGCAGGTAGTCGGCCCCCACGGCCACCACGGCGGGATCGGACGAGAAAAAGGCCGTCATCGGCCCGGCGAACAGCATCAGGACCCCCGCGGCCGCCAGGTTGATCCCCATGCCGATTCCGGTGGCCAGCCAGCCGGCGCGGGCGGCGCGGTCCGGGCGCCCCGCCCCCAGGTTCTGCCCGACCAGCGCGGCGGCGGCGTTGCCCAGCACGAAGCAGGGCAGCAGGATCATCTGGTGGAAGCGCATGCCGATGCCATATCCGGCCAGGGCGGCCGTGCCGCAGGTGGCGACGATGCGGAACAGGGCGAAGACCATCAGGCTTCGGGCCAGCATCTGGCCCGCGCTGAAAATGCCGATCCGGAACAGGTCCCGGGCCGTCCGGAAGTGCGGCACCAGGTCGCGCCAGCCCACCTTGAGCCGGGGAACGCCGCGGAAGAGCCCGGCGGCCACCACGGCGCAGGCCGCGGCCTGGGAGAGAACCGTGGCCCAGGCGGCGCCGCGCACCCCGAGGGCGGGGCAGCCCAGCAGGCCGAAGATCATGACGGGGTCGAGGGCCAGGTTGATCAGGTTGGCCAGGATCATGGCGGTCATGGGCAGCAGGGCGGTGCCGGCCCCCTGCATGGCGCTGGTCGAGGTGGCCAGCAGGAAGACCGTGAAAAAGCCCGCGAACGAGATGGCCAGGTATTGCCGGGCCAGCTCCGCCACCGCCGGCTCCGCTCCGATCAGGGCCAGCAGGGGGTTCAGGGCCAGGAAGCCGGCGAGCCCGACGAGGGCTCCGGCCGCGACGGAGAGGCCGAGCGACTGGCCGGCCGCCGCGGCGGCCTTGCGGGGCTGCCCCGCCCCGGTGTGCCGGGAGACGAGGGCCACGGTGCCGACGGACAGGCCCATGACGATGGGCCACATCAGGAAGAGGACGGTTCCGCTCAGGGCCAGGGCGGCCACGGCCACGGGGCCCAGGCGGCCGACCCAGAACAGGTCGATCAGGCTTTGGGCGTTCTGCAGCAGGGCGCTGGCGAACATGGGACCCGCCAGGCGCAGGAGGCCGCGGCGCAGCGATCCTTCGGTCAGGGGGTTGGGATTGTGCGTTTCCATGTGAAGTGGTATATCTTATCGGGTCCTTCACGGGTGAAGCAATTTTTAAAACGATGAGGCACCGGGCGCGTCTATGAAGCGGAAGCTGAAAATCGGTTTGGCGCTGGGCAGCGGCGGCGCCCGGGGCATGGCCCACCTGGGCGTGCTGCGCGCCCTGCGCGAGGCCGGGATCGAGGCGGACCTGGTGGCCGGCACCAGCAGCGGCGCCCTCGTGGGCATGAGCTATGCCGCCGGGCGGCTGGAGTCCATGACCGATGTGGTGGAGAACATCGACTGGCGGCAGGCGCTGGGCTACTTTATGGAAGCCCGTCTTCCCCACTCGGGGCTGATTGACGGCGTCCGCATCCTGAAGTTCATCCGGCACTATACCCGCGGCCGCCGCCTCGAGGATCTGGCCATTCCTTTTGCCGCGGTGGCCACCGATCTCGCCTCGGGGGGGGAAGTCGTGTTGAAGGCCGGAGAGGCGGACCGGGCCATTCGCGCCAGCCTGTCCATTCCCGGCCTGTTTACGCCGGTCCATTTCAACGGCCGCTTCCTGGTGGACGGCGGGCTTGTCAACCCGGTTCCGGTGGATGTGGTCCGGAAGATGGGGGCGGACTTCGTGATTGCGGTGGATGTGGTCCACTTCGAGCCGCTGACGGCGGACCAGATGACGGGCCGAAGGGCCGAACGGAAGGCGCCGGCCGGGGGGTCGCCCCGGCTGAGGAAGTGGGTGAAGGAGGCGTCGCTGAAATGGCACGAACGGGCCACTCACTCATTCCTGGCGCCCATGCTCAAGGCGGTGGAGGAGTGGGACCAGGAGCCCGGCCTGTTTGACGTGCTGGGCATCGCCCTGCGGATCATGGAGTCGCAGATCGCGGAGCGCCGGTTCCGGGAGGAGCCGGCCGACTACCTGATCCGGCCGAAGCTCGGAAACGTGTTTTTCATGGAGTTCCATCGGTCGCCGGAGATCGTGAAGTGGGGCTATGAGGCCGGCCGCGAGGCGGCGCCGGAGATCTTGCGAATGCTGAAGGATAGGGAATAGCGGATAAGACATGGTCTTTTCTTTTGGCATCGCACACGGCCGGCAAGTTGGTGTAGCCGCGCCTGATAAGGCGTGGACAGGGGCAAGGAAGACGGTTTTGTTGCCGGTTGTGCTGGGTGCGGCGTTCCGGCCGGAATCTGGCGGTCGCTTTTCCGCGCTGAGGGGCTCCCCAAGAGAAGCAGGAAAATCAGTGGTGATTTTTCTGCTCCTCTTGCGCCTGGAAGAGCCGGGACCCTAATTCCACAACTCACCTCATCATCGGAAAATCCACGGCGCTTCCGGGTTTGCGGGGGGATTTTATATTGACGCATCTTGTCGCCAGTTTCGCCAAAAGAAAATTTCCTTTTATTGAGTGATCTTATTCTGTCATCCCGAGCGGAGGCCCGCTTCGGGCCGAAGTCGAGGGATCTCAGGGCTTTGGCG
>CAIKKV010000195.1 GCA_903828035.1 uncultured bacterium | reverse complement strand
GTCAGGATGCAGGCCGCTATCCCAGGACATCATGAACACACGTCGCCGTTTGCTGATCTGCTTTTCCTTTCTAATGGTTGTCTCGTCCCTGCGCGCGCAGGATACGGCAGCCGCGGGAAACGATTTTCTCGCGCTCTTTGCCAGGCGGGTCACGCACTCGAAGCAGAACATGCCCGACATCCTCACCGCCGCGGAGACCAGCGCCGTTCGCTGCGTGACCGGCACGAACGTGCTCATCAACGTCCCCTACCGCTCCCAGCCGATTTTCGCGGAAGAGCTCCTGAACCGTTCCGGCGGCCTGGTCAACGCCATCGCCACGGATGACCGCCCGGCCGAGGCCACCCCGAATGACATCGTTCTGTTTTCCGTCAATTCATGGGAGGCGGATGCGGCCAAAACCATCCCGCTTCTGAACACGTACCGCTCCAACCACTGGATGGTTGTCCTGTTCGCCTCCACTTCCGGGGCGCCCGCGGAAGCGGTGGCGGACTACTGGATCGACAACGGGGCGTCCAGCGGCGCCAATAACGAATCCGACCTGAACGTCATCGCCAACGCCATGAACAGCTGGCTGTGGTGCGTGGAGTATACCGCCGCCTTGACCCGGCTCGGCAAGTATCCGGGCATCCTTCAGGGGTGCATGGAAGTCGGGGCCGACGATTACGACGTGCAGCTCAAAAAGGCGGGCCGGGCGAAACTGTACGACATGCAGACGCCTATTCCCGCGTACCGCCTTTCCCGCGCCTACTTCACGGCTGTCAAAAAAGTCATGCAGGACACGGGCGACGCCGAAACGCGCGGGCAGATCGACAAGGCGGCCGACATCCTGGCCGATCACCTGTGCCACTCCGGGAAGGTCATTGTCGCCACCTGCACCCACATCCTGATGGCGGACATCCGCCGGAGCAACCTGTCCCCGTGGACTCCGCTCAATGTCGTCTGGCAAACGACAGCGGGTATTTTTGAAAACAACGCGGGGACCAACGACTACATCGTCTGGTTCGGCTACATCGGCATGAGCACGCGGTACGAAGACTACGGGGGCTGCATCCGCCGGACCGGGGCCAAGCTGATCGCGTCCTACTCCGTGGACACGTACAACAAGTCCAATAACACCCCGGAGCCGGAAGTGCTGATCCCTCAATCCTGGGGTGTTCCGGATTCCGCTGTGATCGTCCCCTTCGCCCCGGGGCACATGGCCCCGGTCTCGGGAATCGAAGAAGCCCTGATTTACCGGATGCTGGACGAAGCCGTGTCCGAGCGGCTGAAGAACGTTTCGAGCGTTCCTACACCCTGACCCATTCGCCCTTGGCCTTTGAGCTGTCCACGGCGGCCTTGACGAACCGCATGCCCGCCAAGCCCTCCTCCACGCCCGGATGAGCGAACGCCGCGGGGGCCTTTTCGCCCTTGAGAACGCGCACGCGCCGCTCCATCGTGGTGTGCAGGTTGGCCAGCGCTTCGAAAAAGTCTTCGTTGTGCCCGCCCGGCGCCCGCTGGTAGGAGCCCACTAGCGCGGGGATGCCGGCTCCGTTGTTGATCCAGAAGATCTGGTCGGCTCCGCCATTCTTGAAGATCAACGCCTCGGCCCGCTCCTGGTGCCACTCCAGCGATCCCTTGGCGCCGTAAATCCGGAAGCCGCAATCGTTCTTGTAGCCGACCGCGATCTGGGTGGCCGTGATGATGGCGGTTCCGCCGTTCGCCAGCTCGCCGATCACGTTGAAGTCGTCATCCAGCTGGCGGCCCTCGACAAACCGGTTCAGCCGGGCGCTGACCTTCCTGATGGCCAGCCCGCTGACCCAGGTGGCCGCCACGAACGCATGCGTGCCGATGTCGCCGCCGCAGTTCGAGATGCCGGTCCGCTTCGGGTCGGTCCG
>CAIKKV010000194.1 GCA_903828035.1 uncultured bacterium | reverse complement strand
GGCGCTTCACCGCACGGGCGTGGTCCCGACGGTGTTTTGGCTGTATTGACGGCAATTGGCGGAGGGCATCCGCAGTTTATTGTCAGCTATTAGCTATTACTATCCGCTATTTTCTATCTCTTCGGCCAATCCTGCGCCTCGCCGGCCAGGAGGGCGCCCCAGGTTTCGCGCGCTTTTTGCAGCGCCTTGGCGCGATGGGAGATGGCATTTTTCTCGGCGTCGGATAGTTCCGCAAAGCTGAGGGTGTGGCCGTCTGGGACGAACAGGGGGTCGTAGCCGAAGCCGTGGGTGCCGCGGGGATCGGCGAGCATGGAGCCGGGGCAGGCGCCCTCGACCACCTGGCCGCGGCCCGTGGGGCTGCATAGCGCGATGGCGCACCGGAACCGGGCGCGGCGATCGGGGATGCCGGCCAGGTTTTTCAATAACAGCGCATTGTTGGCGGCGTCGTTGGAGGGCTCGCCGGCGTAGCGCGCGGAGCGGACGCCCGGGGCATTGCCGAGGGCTTCCACTTCCAGGCCGGAATCGTCGGCGAGGGTCCAGAGCCCGGCGGCGAGGGCGGTGAGCATGGCTTTTTTAATGGCGTTGGCTTCGAAGGTGGCGCCGTCCTCCACGATGTCGGGAAGCGGATGGGGCCATTCGCGCGGGCTGACGATTTCCAGCCCCGGAATGTTCAGGATGGCGCGGATTTCGCGCAGCTTATGGGAGTTGCCGGTGGCGATTAGCAGTTTCATATAGGGTGGCTTGCCATCCGTAGCTCGAGCGCCGAAGGAGCGAAAAGCGAAGGATGGTGCTCGAGGGGGGACTTGAACCCCCACGGTATTGCTACCATTAGGCCCTCAACCTAACGCGTCTGCCATTTCGCCACTCGAGCGGTGAAGAGGGGGTAAGATAGCGCAAGGGGGTGGGGCGGTTCAAGCAAATTTCAGGAAAGTGTTGGGTGGATGGGTTTTTGTGGACGGAAGTGGACTCGGTGGACGAAGTGGACTTAGTGGACGAAGTGATTGACTCTGGCAGGGCGTTGTGTAGGATTTTGGTGACATTCCCGGATGGTCCCTGTGAAAGGCTATATGAACACAGGGGAACATTTGCTGCCCAGTCATGGCGGCTACCGCCGCTTGATAAGCTTCCAGGTCGCGCAACTGGTCTATGATGTGACCGTTCGTTTTTGCGATCGTTATGTCAGCCGATTCAGCCGGACGCACGATCAAATGGTGCAAGCCGCGCGGAGCGGCGTGCAGAATATTGCCGAAGGCAGCCAGACCTCGGCGACATCCAGGAAAAGCGAGCTCCGGTTGACCACGGTTGCGCGCGCCAGCCTGGAGGAACTGCGCCTCGATTATGAGGATTTCCTGCGGCAAAGAGCGCAGGAAATATGGCCGCCTGGCGATCCCCGCCGGGCGGCCCTGGTTGCGTGTCGCCCAAAGACCGCCGACGAGGTGGTCAAATGGGTCGGCGCCAAGGCGTCCACCTTGTCTGCCGGGTCCACGATGTCCACGTCCGCCTTGGCCGCCAATGCCGTGCTCACCTTGATTGCGGTGGCCAACAGCTTGTTGAATCGCCAGATTGCGGCCCAGGCGGAAGCCTTCGAGCGCGAAGGCGGTTTTTCGGAACGGCTTTGCCGATTCCGGCGCAAGCGCTTTGATGATCACGGAGGGGATCAGGGCGCGGTGTGAATGCTCAAAGGGCGGAACGCGTGCACGGAAACCCGCTCCCCCTCATACTCGGTCCACCGCAGGCCCATCTGCTCCAGCATATGGGAGTCGGAATTGCCCACCAGCGGGTAGCGGCCGGCCACCTTGAGCGGATCCGTTTTGAGATTGTACCAGGGGGTGATTTCGACGGCGGAGTAGGGCAGCTCCGGCACGCGGCCGAGCTGCGAGAGCAGGCTGTGCGCGGGCCGGTCGATGTGGCTGGGGATAAACAGGCCGCCCTCGCCGATGACCTTGTGGCACAGGTCGGTGAAGGTGATCTCCGCGCCGCTGCCCAAATAGCGGTCCTCCCACTCCTCCACCTCGTCCTTCTCGTTCACCACCACCTGCTCGCCCATCTTTTCGCGGATGCAGGGAATGTCGGGGAGCCGGGCGTGGATGTAGTCGGAGAGCGCCAGGGCGGGCTCCAGGGTGTCGAACAGGCAGAGGACGTGGATTTCCTCGACCGTGCAGGCTTCGAGCCCGTGCAGGCAGGGCAGCCCCGCGGCGGCGCAGACCCTGGCCATGGCAAGACTGTTCCGGCAGGAGTTGTGATCGGTCAGCGCCACGGTTTGCAGGCCTGTTTCCAGGGCCTTGCGCACGATGGACGCCGGGGACATGTCCAGCCCGCCGCAGGGGGAGAGGCAGGAGTGCAGATGGAGGTCCGCCCGGATCATGGCGAGGCGGCGAGCAGGGCGTGGATGCGCCAGGAGGCCTCGTACTGCGCGGCGGAGGTGACCGCGACGGCGATCTGCTCGCGCCGGGCGGCCTCGAGCATCTCGGGCGGCACGGGCCGGTCGTGGCAGACCAGGATGGCGCGGATGCCCGCGAGGGTGGCGACGGCCACCGTGTTGGTGTGGGCCTGGATGGTGATGAGCACCGAATCGTCGGGCGCATGGGCCATGACGTCGCTCAGCATGTCCGAGGCGCAGGCGTCATGGATCGCGGTTTTAGCCCCCATTTCGGCTTGAAGGATCCGGCCGCCGGGCAGGGTTTCGAGATCGCTTAGCGTCATGCGGGTTTTCCTTCCGGGGCGGGGGGCGGGGGGAAGCGGATGGCGACGCGCACCTGGGTGCCCGCCGTGCTGGACTGGATGGCGAAATCGTCGGAGACGCGCCGGATGTTGGGCAGTCCCATGCCGGCGCCGAAGCCCAGCGACTTGATCCACTCGTTGGCGGTGGTGTAGCCCTCCTCGAGGGCCTGCTCCACGTTGGGGATGCCGGGGCCCGTGTCGCGCGCCGTGATCTCCACGCGGTCGGGGACGATGACGCACGAGAGGGAGCCGCCGGCGGAGTGGAGCACCATGTTCATCTCCATTTCATAGGAGGCCACGGCGGCGCGCCGGATGAGGCGGGGGTCGAGGCCCAGGCCGGTGAGGGCGCGCTTGATCTCGTGCGTGCCCTTGCCGGCGCGCCCGAAGTCGTATTTGTTGACGCTGAATTGCAGGTGGATGTGGTGGGGGGAGGCTTCAGGGGGCGCTTGAACGGCGGGCAGGCGCGCCTCGAGGCGGCCGAACTCCTGGAGCAGCTCGATGAGCACGGCGGCGCTGACGTCGCGGCTGGAGAGGATGCCGACGAGGAGGTTGTCGCGGCTGAGCACGGGAAAGCGCCCGAACTGGTATTTTTCGAAGTAGGAGGCGCCGAAGGAGAGGGGCATGTCCTCCTCGAGCACCACGACGTTGCGGGTCATGTGCGTTTCCACCGGCTCGCCGATCCAGCCGCCTTCGAGCGCGGAGACGATGTCGTCCATGCTCACGATGCCGAAGAGGCGGCCGTCCTCGGCCACGGGCATGCCGGTGATGCGGTTGGCCTTCATGAGGGCCTGGGCTTCGCGGAGGGTCTGGCTGCGCGTCACGGTGATGACGGCGGACGACATGACGTCCTTGATCCGCATCTTGAAAAGCAGGTCGAGAAGGACCAGGGGGGACTGGTCGGGCGGGATGGGCAAGGCGGGTGAACCACCCATGGGCGGGCCTTTCGGATCAGTAGCCAAGCGCGCGCCCCAGCTTGAGGCAGGCCTCGAACTTGGGCAGGGAGGTGCGGAGCAGGCTGATGTTGTATTCGGCGGCCAGGCTTTTCATGTCGGAGGGAAGATTCTTGCCGTTCACCACCAGCACGCCGCAGGCGCCGACGATATCGGCCGTGCGCAGGGTCTGGTCGGAGGCGAGCGAGGTGACGATGAGGGGGCCGGGCCGGTCGATGACGAGCACATCGCTCATGAGGTCGGAGGCGATGACGTGCTTCACGTCGGCCAGCTCGAAGCGATCCCCCGCGTGGAGGATTTCGGCGTTGAGTTCGCGGGCGAGCAGGTTCAGTTTCAAGAGGCGGGCTCCTTGGCGCTGTTTCGGGAGAGCCGCGCGAGGTAGAAGAGGTTTTCCAGCTCAAGCGCGATGTTGATGTTATGAATGACGCAGTCTCCGGTGTCCTTCAACGGCATGGGCGTGAAATTGAGGATGCCCCGGATATCGAGGCTGAGGAGCGTGTCGACGACCCCGGAGGCGACGGCCTCGGGCACGGTGAGGATGGCGAAGTGGACGCCCTCGGCCTGGATGACGGCCGACATCTGGTTGATATTGTGGACGGGAATGTGCGCGTGGGCGTCGAACTTGGCGGGGTTGACATCGAATCCGGCCACGATCTGGACCCGCTGGTGGGAGAAGCCGTTGTAGTTCATGAGCGCGGTGCCGATCTTTCCGCAGCCCACAATGACGACTTTTTCGATCTCGTCGCGGCCGAGGATGTGGCTGATCTGGTTGATCAGGTCCTCCACCTTGTAGCCCCCGCGCTTGTTGCCGCTCAGGCCGAAGAGGGAGAAGTCCTTTCGCACGAGGGCGGCGGAGACGCCCAGAACGTCCGCCAGATTATCTGAAAAAACCCGGGAAAGCCCCAAGGACCGAAGCTTATCCAGCGCGTTCTTATAACGCGCCAGCCGGTTGACCACTTCACGCGGATGACCTAACATGTTACGCCTTTCACAATAAACATGGCTATTAGCACATTAAATCGCATAAAAGTCAATATTAAAAACCTTTATGGCCTGATTTAAAGATATCCGGATTTAAAATATACTTGATGCCGGAGTCCAGATGTGATAAAAATGATGTTTGAAATACGCGGAAAAAGCGGACAGGACGTGAAGCTTTAATGATGATGAACCGGGGAGCAGAGTTATGACGACGGTGGCGGAAAAGGCGGAGAAACTGACGCTCACTCCGGAACTGCTGGCGTTTATCGCGCAGTGGAAGGAGAAGCCGGGCAACCTGATCATGGTCCTGCACAAGGTGCAGGAGACCTACGGGTTTGTTCCGCGGGACATTGCGTTCCAGGTGGCCGAGAAGCTGGATGTGCCCCTGGCCAAGATTTACGGCGTCATCACCTTTTACCACCTCTTCCGGCTGAAAAAGCCCGGCAAGCACATCATTGCCGTGTGCATGGGGACGGCCTGCTACCTCAAGGGCGGCGAGGACCTGATCAAGGAGTTCGAGCAGCTTCTGGGAACCGGGCTGAACACGACCACGCCGGACAACCTGTTCTCGCTCGAGGCGGTGCGCTGCCTGGGCTGCTGCGGCCTGGCGCCTGTGATGACGATCGACGGGGAAGTCTACGGCCGCCTGACGAAGGACCAGCTTCCCGAGATCCTGTCCAAGTACCAGAGCTGAGGCGGCATGCACCTCACGCTCTGCGATTACCTGACGGACGTGGTGCAGAACGCCGTGGAGGCGGGCGCCGGCCGGGTGACCGTGGAGGTGCGCGAGGAGCGGGACGCGGTGGAGATTGAGGTCGTGGACGACGGCAAGGGGATGGACGCGGGCGCGCTGGAGAAAGCCTTCGACCCCTTTTACAGCGAGCCGGGCAAGCATCCCGGGCGGCGGGTGGGGCTGGGGCTGCCCTTCCTGCGACAGGCCGTGGACCAGACGGGCGGCGAGCTGAAGGTGGAGTCGAAGCCCGGCGCGGGGACCGCGGTCCGCTTCCGGTTCCCGGCCGCGCACGCGGACACGCCGCCGGCGGGGGACTGGGCCGCCACGCTGGTCGGTCTGATGGGGCTGCCCGGGGATTTTGAGCTGGCGGTCACCCGCCGGTGCGGCGCCCGGGGCTACGCCGTGGCGCGCGGGGAGCTGATCGAGGCGCTGGGCGGGCTGGATACGGCGGAGACGCTGTCCCTGGCCCGGCAGTATCTGCAGGGGCGTGAAGACGAATTGAAGGAATGAAAGGAACGGCATCATGGCGAAGCTGACACTGGAGGACCTCCGCAAGCTGCGGGAGTCGAAGAGCAACGAGATGGAACGCCGCAACGTGGACGGCAAGGACATCTCGGTCATTATCGGCATGGGCACCTGCGGCATCGCGGCCGGCGCCAAGAAGACGTTCGACACCTTCGTGGAAGCCCTGGCCGGCAAGCCGGAGCTGAAGACCGTGGTGATCCGGCAGACCGGCTGCATGGGGCTGTGCTACGCCGAGCCCACGGTCGAGGTCGTCATGCCCGGCATGCCGACGGTGATCTACGGCAACGTGGGGCCCGAGGTGGCCCGCAAGATCGTGCAGGAGCATTTACTCAACCGCCGGCTGGTCGGCGATCATGTGTTCGACAAACCCGCGGCGGACATCGTCAAGTCGCGCAGCAAGTAACCGGAGGACCGGGTTTCATGGCAATCAAGACTTATGTGTTGGTGTGCGGCG
>CAIKKV010000193.1 GCA_903828035.1 uncultured bacterium | reverse complement strand
TTTGCCGGACTTTATCGTGTATACTTCCCGGTTCGATGACGATGGCTCAAACACAGCGCTGGGCGCCGGTTTCTTTGACGCTCAATGGCGGATGGCGGAGTAACGCTTCATGAGACGTTTACTGTTGGTATTATCGGGCAGCGCCTTGGCGCTGACTGTTTTCGCGAGCGGGGACTGGACGAACTGTTCGGGCGTGATCGAATCCGAGGGAAACCTGTCCGTTTCCGCCCGCTGGGAGCCCGGCGCCAGCCTCCATCTCCGCGTGGCGACGCCCGATACCAACCGCCTGGTCGATCTTTCGGTCAGCCAGAAGGATTTCGCGATTCGCCTGCTGTCGGCGGCCGGTTCCTTTCCTCCGGATTTGGCCGAGCGGCACCAGTTCAAGCCCGACGCGTTCCCGGCTTCGGCGCTGACCAGCCTGCCGCTGGTGCTCAAGATCCGGCAGGAAGAGTGGAGCCTCTATGCCGGCGACCGCTTCGTGGCGTCGCTTCCCCCGGCCCTGACGCCGCCGTTCATCGTCCTCCAGCCGCGGAGCGAGCAGCCCGCCGAGGCCCGGAGCCGGTTTCAGAAGGTGGCGGATTTCCGCTTTGAGGACAGCTTCCTGCGGCCGGAGGGGGAGGAGAACCCGCTGGGCGAGTGGACCGCGGGCTCCGGGAAGTGGTATCTGCACACCGCCCTCGAGACGGCGCTGGAAAACAAAGTGGTCAAGCCGGAGTCGAAGCGGCTCCTGCAGTCGGACTTCAGCCCCAACTTCTACAGCCTCGCCGGAAAAGGCACCGGGGCGGTCATCACCGTGGGCTACGACTTCTACGACCGGTATAACTACGAAGCCGGCGTGCGAACCGGCCCCGGCGAGCGCGGCCTGCTGTTCGCCTGCCAGAACTCGGGGGCCTGCCATGGCTACACGCTGACGATGGGAGGGGAGGCGGACGAGGCGTGGCTGAGCCTGTGGTCCTCCGCCGGCTCGAATCACGCGGTGCGTGTGACGCTGGCCTCGACCGTGATCAAGACCGGCCCCGGCCAGTGGCTGAAGCTCCGGGTCAAGCTTCCGGGCAACCGGATCGAATGTTTCCTCGATCAGGCCAAGCTGTTTGACGTGCCGGCCGACCTGCCCCCGGGCGGACAGCTGGGCCTGTACGCCGATACGAGCGAGGAGGCCCGGTTCGACGACGTCGTGGCCGAGTCGACGCACGATCTGGACTTCCACGATTTCCAGGAGCTGCGGCGGCAAACGCTGGCGGAGGAGGGCGCCTTTTTCCCCCGCCAAACCTGGTGGGGCAGCCTGTTTTCGAAGCCGGTCGAGCAGCGGTTCCTGGCCCCGCCTGTTTCGGCCCGGCCCCAGTGGCTCGTGGTGGGCGCCGCCGCGCATGCGCCGCACGTGTTTTCCGCCGAGTTTGAGCTGACGAACGCCGAGTCCACCGTGGGCCTGCTGGCGGGCTACACGGCGGCCGAAAAGCCCTACACGCGCTTCGTCCGCCAGCGCAACGCCGCCGGCGAGCGCTTCACGCTGGAAGCGGTTGAGGGAAACAGGGTCCGGGTTCTGGAGGAGCTCCGCCTGCCGCTGAAGCCGGAGTTGGCCCCCGCCGGCCCCGTCCGCCTGATGATCGACGCGGCCACGCCCGGCGAATGGCGGATGTACCGGAATGAGGAACTCGTCCTGGTGCATGCGCCGGCCGAGGGCGGCGCCGGCGCCTCCGGCCTGTTCGTGGGGCCCGGAACCGCCGCCCGGATCGGCCTGCCGCTCTACCAGGGCCGGCGGGAGGGGCTGTTCCTGAATCGCTACGAGAAGAACAACCGGTATGTGATCGATCCCTTCATGCGCCACTGGGCGTCGCCGGAAGGGCAGTGGCTGGCGGAAACCAACGGCCTGACCTGGTATACGGGCGACTTCTTCGGCCGCCTTTCTTTGCGGATGCCGCTGGTGCAGCCCAGCGAGATTCACCTGGGGGTGGGGGAAGGGGATTCGACCAATGGCGAATGGATTATCCAGGCCCGCGCCGGCGCCCTGTCCCTCCGGCCGGGCTCCGATCCCGCGGCGCTGAGGCCGCCCGTGGAGACGGCCTCCGCCACGAACCTGGCCACGGACGCGGCCACCTGCACCTGGTACAAGGTCCAGGCCGAGGGGCGCTGGATCTGGGTCACCAGCGGCGACCGGCTCCTCTTCAAGCACAGCCTGGCAACGCCCTTGCAGGGGCGGCGCATCCGCGTGGCCGGCTTCACCACCGAGCAGCTCAAGTCCACCTACGTGGAGCGCTATAACGTCAAGGATTTCCTGTTCAACGAGTCCCTGTTCGACTGGGTGATCAACGGCGGCCGGTGGGAGATCGTGAACCGCTTCCAGTGCGACCCCCGCTGGTCCCACATGAACGGGGAGGGGACCAACGGCCTGGCCGCCCTGTGGGCCAAGCTCGCGCTCAAGGGCGATTTCTGCATCGAGATGCACGCGGGCCAGCGGCACGGGTGGTATGAGCGGTGCGGCGACCTGAACCTGACCGTCATGAATCCCGACGCCTCGCTCGGCCACGGCTACACCCTCACCTGCACCGGGTGGGATCCGGACCAGTCGCAGCTCTTCACCACCCTTTACCGGAACGGCAAGCTCCTGGCCCGGTCCGACAAATATCTGGTTCCCCGCCGGCGCGAGGGCAACAAGCGGTTCGGCTACGAGCCCCTGATCGCGAACGGCCGCGATGTGCACGGGGCCTGGTACTACTTGAAGCTCCGGCGCATCGGGAAGACGCTGGAGCTGTATTTCGACAACGAGAAGGTGCTTTCCGTCCAGGATGACCAGCCCCTGCAGGGCGGAACGGCCGGCATCTGGACGTTCATGAACTCCATCATGGTGGCGCGCGTCAAGGTGGCGGCGGAGCAGATCGCGTTCCGCCCCCCGTCCGTGCTGCCGGCTTCCCCCCAAGCGACGTTTTCGCCGACCGCCGCCGCGCCGGCTCCGCGGGAGAATGCGGGGCTGCGCAAGGATGGCAAGCCCCTTGCCCTGTGCATGCCGTCGCTCTGGGAAGCGAGCGATCCGGTCAGCCGGCTTCGCCTGGAGTGGCCGGCGGACCCGAAGGCGAGCAACTGGTTCGCCGCCCGCAACGTCATGGGCGGCGGAAGCATGGAGACGGCCTGCCTGCTGCCGCCCGTTCCCCTGGAGCAGATCGCCGGCTGGCGGTTCGACGTGCTGCGCACGCCCGGCGCGCAGTTCAATTTCCATTATTCCATCGGGCGGCTGAGCGACGCGGGCCTTTTCGTGGCCGAGCAGCAGTTCGTGCATCGGATTTCGGGGCCCGATCCGGCCAAGAGCGAGTGGATCCAGAGCGGGTCAACCGGCGTACCGCCGGCGCCCGCCGGGCAATGGGATCCCGCCGGCAAGGCGGCCTGGAGTCCGGTCACGGCCTGGATTCCCGGGGAGTGGCCTGCGAAGAACCCGGGCGTGCCTTACTTTGTGAAGGTGGAGGGGTTCGGCGTCCTTCAGCCCGCCTATGAGATGGCCGGACTTTTCGGCAATTCGGCCGCCGACCGGTATGCGGTGAGGGACTTCACCGAGATCACCTATGCCCCGCCGCGGATCACGCTTCCCGCGCAGGCGCCCGTTCCCGCCCGCTTTTCCGTGCTTGAATCGGATACGGGCCGGCGGCTGGCGACCTTCACCAACATGGCCGGCTTGCAGGCCTGGGCGGCTTCCCCCGGCACCAGCGGTCTGATCCGGGTTGTCCTGGAGACGGAGCCCCGGGTCGGCGCGGCCGCCCCCCTGGCCTGGATCCGGCTGCCGGCCCAGCCGGCCATCACCTGTTCCTGGCATGGCCGGAAACCCGAAACGGTGGCCTTGCGCGGCGCGGCCGCCTATCCGGATCCCCGCTTCCAGTCGGCCGGGGTCACGATTCAGGGCGTTTCCCTGGCAGCCGACCGGGAGGAGGACGGGACGCGGACGGTCAGCGTTCCCCGTGAGGCCGCCTTTGCCACAGGCTCGCTGTCGGTGGCCTGTTCGGGCGCCGTCACGAACACATTCACGCTGGACTGGAAGGACAATCCCGCCCCGGGCCGGCCCGTGCTGACCAGGATTACCGGGGCCACCCCCTTCCTGCAGAACGGCGAGCCCCGCGCGCTCCAGACGATGGCCGCGCCGGTCAATCCCGCCGGCACCCGGCTGGAGTCGTTCGATCCGGAGCAGGGGAGCTTTCTGCGCGTCCGTAATACGATTCAGGGCCGCCGCCTGCGCAGCCAGTTTCCCGTCGCGATCTCCCTGGCCCAGTATCCCGTTTTCCAATTCAAGTACAGGACGGCCGAGGAGATGACGCGGGTGTCCCTCTCGCTGGGCGGGGGCCGCCTCGCGCGGATCAGCGAAACGCTGGCGTCGGCCTCAGCCGTTCGCGGCGGGACGAACCTGCTTGTCGACGGGGCCTGGCATACCTGGTGCGGGCAGGTCAGCGATGCGCTGAGCGATCAGCCGTTCAGCACGGCGGCGGCCCGGGTGACCAATCCCGAGCTGGGCTCCTTCCACTCCATCGATCAGACGGGCTTGTACACCCGGTGGGACCTGGATGACCTTGTGTTCGGCCCCGCCGTCTCGCGGCCCGATCAGCTGGCGTTCACGCCGGAGTTCTTCGATTTCGGCGGCGTGGAATCGGTGGCGGTGGCGGTTCGCGCCGGCCCCGAGGCGTTTTCCGACCTGACCGCCCCCCAGGCCGCCGCCCTGGCCTGGCAGCCGGCCGCCAACGCGATGCCCGTGGCGCCCCGGCTTGACGGCCTGCCCGACGGCCTGTGCCACCTGTTCCTGAAGGCCCGCGGCCGGAGCGGGCGGGAGTCCCAGGTGAGCGACATTCCGTTCCTCCTGGATCGCAGCCCCATGAAGGGATCGTTTGCCTTTGGCGGCGCCGATTTGACCAGCCCGGCCGGGGCCCTGCTGAACGTGACCTTTGACACGGGCGGCGCCGCGCCCCTGGACCCGGAGAAGCTGAAGCTGAAATGGGAACAAACCGAGATCGCCGGGGGCGGGAAGGGGGTCCGGCTGGTCCATCAGCCCGACCGGGACACGCTGTCTTTTGTCTGGCCGCAGCTGTTCCGGGATCAGCTTTCCGCCGCCACCAATGGCCAGCGGGTGAGCATGGCGCTGACGGGCGTGCGCGACGGCGCCGGGAATGACGCTCCCGATCTGATGATTCCGCTGGCCATCGATTACGCCAGGGACCACACGCCCCCGACCCTGCTTTCCGTTCGCCATGCCGCCACTGTCGGCTGGCGCACCTCGTGGGAGCCGGAGTCCGAGCGCAATTCCGATTTTGTGAATCGCGGGAACGCCACCTCGGTGGAGCTGGTTCGAGCCACCAACGAATCGCCGTATCTTCTCGTGAAGGCGGAGAAGGATGCGATGCTTTCAGGCAAGTTCGACAAGGGCTGGAGCGTGGGCGCCTTCCCCTACCTGGCGTTCCGCATCCGCCGCCCGGTTCCCGCCTCCAACGACACGGTCACGATCACCTTGAACGTCGATCTTTCGACCACGAACACGCTGATCGTGCCGATCACGGCGCGTAAAGCGTCTCCGCGGTACTCGCCGCTGGCGGAGCCCCTGGCCTGGCGCAGCAACGAGTGGAGTTCCGTATTCCTTGACGTGGCGGAGGCCGCCCGGGCCAAGGGCGTGACCAATCTGGCCGGCGTGAGCGTGAAGTCCTTGATTGTCCGCGCGACCCGCGCGGATACGCCCCCGCAGTTCGAGGTGCAGAACTTCTTCGCCTTTGCGCCCGCCAAGACGGCGGACGTCGTGCGGATCGAGGCTTACGATGCCAGCGGCATGGACGCGCCCCTGGTGGAAGGCGAATCGGCCGCCGGTCAGGCGGTCGCGCCCGGCTTTGCCGGAAACGGGTGGCGGGTGCTGCGCCCGCGCGATAAGGCGGGGAACGCGGGCTTGCCGATCCGCGTGCCCTTCTGGGGCTCTTTTGTCCAATAGGAGATGGTTCAATGATGGCCAACAAAGTCAAAGTTCCAAAATTGACTGAAAATGCGGATGAGGTCACCCTCACCGGATGGATCAAGAAGGAAGGCGACCGGGTGGCCAAGGGCGAAGCGCTGGTGGAGCTGACCACCGACAAGGCGGCCTTTGAAATGGAATCCCCGGCCGCAGGCCTGATTCTCAAGATCCTGGCGCCTGAAAAAAGTGTCCTTCCCACCGGCTACGTGATTGCGTTCATTGGCGCCGCGGGCGAAACCCTGCCGGATGTCTCGGCCGCCAACGCCCGGCTTCTTGAGGGCCGGGCCGTAAAGAAAAAACCCGCCGCGCCCGCGGCTGCCGCGCCGGCCGCCGCCCCTCTTCCGGTTTCGGATCCGGGCGCCTTGCGCGCCACTCCGGCGGCGCGGCGCCTGGCGAAAGAGAAAGGCATTGACCTCGTCAGGGTCAAGGCCGAGAATCAGGCCGAGGTGGTCACCGAAGAAATGGTCAGGCGGTTTATTTCATGAAACTGGCGGAACGAACGGCGATTGTCACCGGTTCCTCGCGCGGGATCGGCCGCGCCATTGCGCTGGCCCTGGCCGCGCAGGGCGCCCGCGTGGTGGTCAACTACCGCACCCGCCAGGCGGAGGCGGAGGCCGTGGCGGCCGAGATTGTCGCCGCGGGGGGCGAGGCCCTGGTCGCGGGCGCCGATGTCAGCCGGCTCGACGAGGTGAAGCGGCTGGCCGAGGCGGCGCTGCAGCGGTTCGGGCGGATCGATATCCTGGTCAACAACGCGGGGCTGGTCCGCGACAACTACATCACGTTCATGAAGGACGAGGAGTGGAACGAGGTGGTGGACACGGTCCTGAAGGGCGCCTTCTACGGCATCAAGGTGATGGGCCGCGAGATGGCCCGGCGCAAGGCCGGGCGCATCATCAACATTTCCTCGGACGCGGGGCTCATGGGCGATCTCATGCGGGCCAATTACGCCGCCGCCAAGGCGGGCCTGATCGGCCTGACCAAGACCGCCGCGCGCGAAATGGCGGCCTCGGGCATCACGGTCAACGCCGTGGCGCCGGGGCTCATTGAGACGGATATGACCGCCGGCATGCCGGAGGCCAGGCGGGCGAAACAGCTTGAGGGCATCCCGCAGAAGCGGTTCGGCACGCCGGCCGATGTGGCCGCTATCGTCGCGTTCCTGGCGTCGGAGGAGGCCGGGTATATCACCGGCCAGGTCATTTCCGTGGACGGCGGGCTGAACATGTAGGGGTGGTTTTCCGGAAGGAGACGAGGGGAATGAGAATCGTCATTACAGGCATGGGCGCCGTGACGCCGATCGGCCTGGATGTGGAAACGTTCTGGGCGGCCCTTTGCCGGGGCGAGACCGGCATCCGCCCGGTCACCCGGTTTGACGTGAAGGACATGATGTTCACCCGGGGCGGGGAGATTGCCGGTTTCAAGCTTCCGGCCGGGCTGGGGCCGGAGGCGGAGCAGGCGGATCTGGCCGTCCGCTTCATGCTTGCCGCGGCCGCCGAGGCGGTGAGGCAGGCGGGACTGGACACCCCCGGCTTCCATCCGGAGACCGGCGTGGTGCTCTCCACTAATTTTGGCGCGGTGGCCTCGTCCGAGGAGTCCCTGGCGAAGCCCGCGGCCGCCGGCCCTGAGTTTGGCGGCCTGTCGTTTCAATCGGGCGTCGACTTGCTGGCCCGGATCTGGCGTTTCACGGGGCCGGCCCAGGCGCTCTCCCTTTCCTGCGCATCCGGGACCGCAGCCCTCGGAATCGGAGCCGATCTGATCCGGGCCGGCCGCGCCAAGGTGATTGTCACGGGGGGCTACGACGCGCTGTCCCGCTTCGCCTGGAGCGGGCTCAGCGTGCTGCGCACCATGAGCAAGGACGCCGTCCGCCCCTTCGACAAGAATCGCGACGGCACCATTTTCAGCGATGGCGCCGGCGCCCTGGTCCTTGAGGAATACGAGCATGCGGTCAAGCGGGGGGCGCCCATCCTGGCGGAGCTGGCCGGTTACGGGCTGAACAACAACGCCTTCCACATGACCGCGCCGGCCAAGGAAGGCGCGGGCTCGGCCGCCGTCATGCAAATGGCGCTGGCCGATGCCGGCATGAAGCCGGAAGAGGTCGACCACATCAACGCCCACGGCACCGGCACCAAGCCGAACGACGTCACCGAAACCCAGGCGGTCAAGGCGGTGTTCGGCGCCCATGCCGCGGCCATGCCGGTCACGTCGATCAAGGGGGCCACCGGCCACCTGATGGGGGCGGCCGGCAGCATCGAGGCGATCGCCTCCGTGCTGACGCTGCGGGATGGCGTCATCCCGCCGACGATGAACTTCAGGGACGCCGATCCCGAATGCGATCTGGACTATGTGTTCAACGCCTCCCGGAAGGCCCCGGTGCGGGTGGTGCTCTCCAATTCGGCCGGCATCGGCGGCTGCAACGCCGCCGTCATCCTGAGGAAGCCATGAAGCGAGTCGTCATCACGGGAATCGGCCCGGTCAGCGCGATCGGGATCGGGCGGGAGGCCTTTTTCGGGGCCTTGCGGGAGCGTCGCTCCGGCATCGCTCCGGTGACCGCCTTTGAAGCGGGCGGGCGCCGGGCCGGGGAGGTTAAAAACTTCACCGTGGCCGACTATCTGGAGAGCCAGAAGAACTATCTGGACCGGTCTTCCGAGCTGGCCTTTGCCGCCATGAGCCTGGCGCTGGAGGATGCCGACCTGGATCCGAAGAGCTGCTCCTCGGACGCGCTTCTTCTGGGCTCCGCCTATGGCAACCTGGCCACGATGAGCCTTTTCTTTGCCGACTTTGTCCAGAAGGGGCCCCGGCTGGTCAAGCCGGTCCTGTTTCCCCACACCTACTCGAACACCACGATCAGCCTGCTGGCCATGGAGTACAACCTGGCCGGCTATCATGCGAACTTCTCCGCCGGGACGGTTTCTTCGGCCTGTGCGCTGGTGGAGGGGTTTGACCTGATCCGCCAGGGCCGGCAGACCCGGGCGCTGGCCGGCGGCTTCGAGTCGTTGAGCGCCTTGCTGCTGTCGGGGCTGCACGCCGCCGGTTCGCTGGCGGATGCGGACGGGCAGGGCGGGTTCGTTCCCGGGGAAGGCGCGGGCATCGTGGTGTTGGAGGAGCGCGAGCAGGCGCTGGCGCGGGGCGCCCGGATCCTGGGCGAGGTGAGGGGCGCGGGATGACCGGCGGGCGGCGGGTGGCGGACGCCATGGCGGCGGCCTGGCAAGAGTCGGGCTGGGAGGGCCCCCAGGTGGATCTCATCCTGGCCCATGCCAATGGCGGGCCCGGGCTGGACCCGCTGGAAGCCGGCGTGATCAAGGCGTTTTGCGCCCGCCATCCGGGCGCCACGGTGGACAGCATCAAGTCGCTGACCGGGGAGACGATGGGCGCCGGCGGCGCCTTGCAGCTGATGGCGGCCCTGGGCTACGCGCAAAGCGGGCTGGGCGGCGAGCCCGTCAGGCGGATGCTGGTGAACAGCCTCGACGCGGGCGGGCAGTCGGTCTGCCTGGCCGTGCAGGGGGGCGGGTCATGAAGAACCTGCTGGGCTATTACCGGCTGATGCTGACGATCCGCCTCTTCGAGGAGACGGTGGAGACGCTCTTTGCGGAAGGCAAGATCGGCGGCACCACGCATCCCGCCGCCGGTCAGGAGGCGGTGGCCGTGGGCGCCTGCGCGGCGCTGGCGAAGGGCGATTACGTGACCAGCACGCACCGGGGGCACGGCCACATGATCGCGCGCGGCGGCGACCCGAACCTCATCATGGCGGAGCTGTTCGGCAAGGCGACGGGCTACTCCCGCGGCCGCGGGGGGAGCCAGCTGATGGCCGACCTGTCGCTGGGCTTTCTCGGCTCGAACGGCATCACGGGCGGCGGCATCCCGATCGCCACGGGGGCGGCGCTCTCGAGCCAGCTGCGCAAGAGCGGGCAGGTGGCGCTCTGCTTTTTCGGCGACGGCGCCTCCAACCAGGGCACGTTCCACGAGTCGCTGAACCTGGCCGGCCTGTGGAAGCTGCCGGTCGTCTACCTGTGCGAGAACAATCTCTACGCCATGTCCACGCCGGTGGCCGAGGCGGTTCCCGTGCCCGACATCGCGGTGCGCGCGGCGGCCTACGCCCTGCCCGGCCGCGTGGTGGACGGCAACGACGTGATGGCCGTGCGCGACGCCGTGGCGGAGGCCTGCGCGCGGGCGCGCCGGGGCGAGGGCGCGACGCTGCTGGAGTGCAAGACGTACCGATTTTCGGGACACTCGCGCGGCGACCCGCGCCGGTACCGGACCCGGGAGGAGGAGGCGGCCTGGCGCGAGAAGGATCCGCTCCTGCGGGTCAAGGGCGAGCTGAAGCGGCTGGCCCGCTGGACCGAGAAGGACGACCGCGCCGCGCGCGCCGAGGCGAAGCGGCGGGTGGCCGCGGCCGTGAAGTTCGCGCGCGCCAGCCCGGACCCCGATCCCGCCACGCTCGAGCAGGGAGTGTGGGCATGAAGGTCCTGAGCTACAGCGAGGCGCTGCGCGAGGCGCTGCGGGAGGAGCTGCAGCGCGACCCCGCCCTGTTCGTGATGGGCGAGGACATTGCGCTCTACGGCGGCGCCTTCGGCGTCACGCGGGGGCTGGTCGACGAGTTCGGCCCCGCCCGCATCCGCAACACGCCCATCTCGGAGCCCGGGTTCGTGGGGGCGGCCATCGGGGCTGCCATGACGGGCTGCCGGCCGGTGGTGGAAATCATGTTCATGGACTTCATGACCCTGACGGTGGACCAGCTGGTCAACCAGGCCGCCAAGCTGCGCTATGTGTTCGGCGAGCAGATGAGCTGCCCGCTGGTGGTGCGCACGGCCGGCGGGGGCGGAAAGGGCTACGGGCCCACCCACTCCCAGTGCCTGGAGGCCTGGTTCGTGCACGCGCCGGGGCTCAAGGTGGTGGCGCCGGCCACGCCCGCCGATGCCAAGGGCATGCTGAAGGCCGCCATCCGCGACCCCAATCCCGTGGTCTTCATGGAGCACAAGCTGCTGTACGGCCAGAAGGGGCCCGTGCCGGTTTCCGCCGATTTCGTGGTGCCCTTCGGCCAGGCGCGCCTGGTGCGGGAAGGCGCGGATGTGACCCTCGTGGCCTGGTCCTGGATGGCGCACCAGGCGGAGCTGGCGGCCGCGGAGCTGGCGGAGCAGGGGGTGAGCGCCGAGGTGCTCGACCTGCGGTCGCTGAATCCGCTGGATATCGAAAGCGTGGTGAAGTCGGTGAAGAAAACGCACCGGCTCCTTCTCGTCGAGGAGGGCACCCGCACGGGCGGCGTGTCGGCGGAGATCGGCTTCCAGGTGTTCGAGCATATCTACGATTATCTCGACGCCCCGATCTCGCGGCTGACCACCCCCGACATTCCCCTTTCCGCCAGCGCGGTGCTGGAGAAGGCGGCCATTCCCGACGCGGCCCGGATTGTGAAGGCCGCCCGAAAACTGGTGTCGTGAGCCTGATTTCCCTCATTACCCTGACGTACAACAAGCTGGCGGTTACGCGCCGGTGCCTGCCTTCCTTGCTGCAGTCCTCCGCGCGGAATTGGGAGCTGATCGTGCTGGAGAACGGGTCGACCGACGGCACGCTCGAGTGGCTGAAGGCGTTTCAGCGGGAGGCGGAGTCGGCGGGCATCCGCATAACGATCCTGCCGCAGGCCAACAACATCGGCTGTTCCACGGGCCGCAATGTGGCCGCGGCGGCGGCGAGCGGGGACCGGTTGGTCTTCCTGGATAACGATGTGGCCGTCCGTTCGCGGGACTGGCTGCAAGGCCTGGGACGGGTTTTCGAGGAGGACTCCACCGCCGCCATCGTATGCCCCAAGCTTGTTTATCCGTTCCCGCCCTATGCCATCCAGTGCGCGGGCGGGGCGGTCACTCCGGCGGGGCGCGTCGTTTTCATGGGCCGCGGCGAAGCGAACGGCGAGCCCCGGTTCAACCGGCGTTGCGAGGTGCAGTGGGCCATCAGCGCCTGCTGGATGGTGCGGGCGGACGTGTTCCGGGAGTCCGGCGGATTCGACGAGGCGTTCAATCCGGTCCAGTTCGAGGACACCGATCTTTGTTACCGGATTCGCAGCCGCGGCCATCGCGTCGTGTACGAGCCGGCCGTGGAGATGTATCACTACGAAAGCACCACGACCGCCGGAACGGCCGGCCTGCCCAACACCGCCCTGGTCGTCCGCCACGGCCTGTTGTTCCGAAATCGGTGGTTGTCGGTGATTGAGAAAGAGAATGGACCCGCCGAGTCGGAAGCCGCCTGGCGCAAGATCGCCATCCCGCCCCTGGAGTCCATTCCCGAGCCGCCGGTGGTGTAGGGGGATGCGCAGAGCGGGTAACCCGAGTGGACTGCCTCTGAGACGAGTAAGAAATGCAGGCGGGGAAAGCCGTTCTTTGCTTGATTCAGAGGGTAAATTGAGTATATTTTAAAATACTTTCCGCATCGAATTACGGTACGGCGTTCGCCGAGTTTACCGAGGCTATCAGATCGAATTCGATTTCAAGGGCAGGCATGACGACTCCTCTATCTCCCGACTATCCTGTTTTTCTAGCGGCCTTGAAGGAGCGGATCCTTCAAGCTCGTATAACGGCCGCTAGAGCGGTCAACAGCGAGTTGATCCTGCTTTATTGGGACATCGGGCAGGGGATCGTGGAAAACAAAAAATGGCCAATTGGGGTGAATCGGTGATTGATCGGCTTGCGTCCGATTTGCAGGTTGAGTTCCCTCGCGCAACCGGTTTTTCTTCGCGTAGCCTTCGGGATATGAAGAGGTTGTATCTGGCTTATTCCGATGGCTCGATTTGGCCACAAGCTGTGGCCCAATTGGCCGCCAATCAGACAGCCTTTGACTTTCTGCGACAGCTTGTCGCACAAATTCCCTGGGGTCATCATCGACTCATCTTGGACAAACTTGCCGAACCAACCGCTCGGCTTTTCTACCTCCGCGCCACTGCCCGGTTTGGCTGGTCCCGCAATGTTTTGCTGAACCAGATCAAGGCCGGGGCATACGAACGGGCGGTGATAGAAAAGAA
>CAIKKV010000192.1 GCA_903828035.1 uncultured bacterium | reverse complement strand
CTTCGCCTGCTCGAGCGGCTGCGGGCCGAGCTCGGCGGCTGGATCTCGGGCCAGGACCTGTGCGAGGCGATTCCCTGCTCGCGCACCGCCATCTGGAAGCAGATCGAAGCGCTGCGCCTCCTCGGCTATGCCATCGAGGCCCGCTCCCGCCGGGGCTACCGGCTGACCGGCACGCCCGACTCCCCCATCCCCGAAGAGGTGCAGCCCCGCCTCACCACCCGCCTGCTCGGCCGGGCCCTGACCTGGCTGCCCTCCGTCGATTCCACCAATCGCTGGCTCTCCGAAAAGGCGGACGCCTCAGCGCCCGAAGGCACCGCCGTGGCCGCCGACACCCAGACCGCCGGCCGCGGGCGCCTTGATCGCGACTGGTATTCGCCGCCCGGGCTGAATCTCTACGCCTCGCTGCTCCTGCGCCCCGCCGTGCCCCTCGACCGCGTGGCCTCCCTCGCGCTCGTGCTCGGGCTGGCCCTGCGCCGGGCCCTCCTTGAACTGGCGCCCGAGCTCGACCCGCGAATCAAGTGGCCGAACGATATCTGGCTCGACGGCCGCAAGCTCTGCGGCATCCTCTGCGAAATGCGGGCCGAACCCGACCGCGTCCGCCACGTGGTCGCGGGCCTCGGGCTGAACATCAACTCCACCGCCCGCGAGTTCCCCGCGGCCCTGCGCGCCACCGCCACCTCGCTCCGCCTGGCCTCGGGCCGCCGCCATTCCCGCGCCGGCGTCCTGGCCGCCTTCCTGAACCACCTGGAGCCCGTCTACACCGCCTGGGCCGCGGAGGGGCTGGCGCCCTTCCAGGCCGAGCTGGAGCAGGCCGACCTGCTCCGCGGCCGGCCGATCACCCTCCTGCAAGGCCAGAGGCCGCTCGCCGGAACCGCCGCGGGAATCGCCCCGGACGGGGCGCTCCTGCTCGACGGCCCCCAGGGCATCGTCCCCATCTACTCGGGCGATGTCTCCATCCAAACCATCGCCGGCCTTCGCCGCTGAAAGGAACCTCCATGAAACCACTCCTCCTCGCCCTCGCCCTCGCCGCCGCCGGGGGCGCCGCCCTGGCCTCGCCAGACGGCCTTCCCGTCATCGACGTGACCGCCAACCGGCTCGACACCCACCCGTACACCTCGCCGTACGACGAACTGTCCGTGCCTGAAGAGGCGGCCTCCATCCCCGGCGTCCGCCTCCAGCGCCAGGGTCTGGGCGACTCGCAGGCCGACCTTCGCATCCGCGGCGGCGCCTTCAGCTCCTCCGGCTTCGCGATGGAAGGGCTGCCCCTCTTCAATCCCCAGACCGAACACTTCCACGCCGACCTGCCCCTCTCCCCGCTGCTGGTCGATCGCGTCCGGCTCCTGACCGGCCTCGAACAGTTCCGCGCCATGGCCGGCCACGCCTCCGGCACCGTGGATATGGACCTGGCCGAGCCGGGCGATCATGTGAAGCTCGACGGGGCGGCGGGCTCCGACGGCTTCCAGTCTTCGGGCGCCTCGGGGGGCTGGGCCGGCGCCGCGCCCGGCGGCGGCGTCCGCGGGGCCAGCGCGTTCCTGCAACAGGACCATATCGACCGCACCGACGGCCAGCCCGACAACCGCCTGTCGCGCTGGAGCGGCGGCGGCCTGCTGCAGCAGACCGACGAGGCGGAGACGCTCCGCGCCTCCCTGCTCGCCGCCCACGCGGAGCGGCAGTTCGGCGCCCGCGGCTACTACGGGGCCCCCGCCTCCTTCGCCTCCGAGGAGGAGGTCCGATCCACCCTCCTGCTCGCCAGCGTCAAAGCCCTGTCCGAAACCACGCCCGGCCGCCTCACCGCCGGCTGGCAGCAGGCGGACGACCGCTACTGGCTCGACGGCAACGACAAGGGCCTGTACGCCAACCACCACCGGACGGAGGACCTCGGCGTGCACGCGGACACCGTCCGCCGCCTGGATGACGCCTGGTCCGCCGCCCTGCGCGGCGACTACAACGGCGAGCAGATCGACAGCCACTACCGCGGCCGCCTTCCCAGCGTCGGCCTGGGCGACCATACCCGCCAGCGGCTGGCGCTGGGCGCCATGCCCGAGTGGAGCCGGGGCGACCTGAGCCTCTCGGCCGGCGGCGCGGGCGAGTGGTTCGACACGGACAAGCCCGCCTGGCTGCCCGGCGCCGGGGCCACCTGGCGGCCCGCGCCCGGCCAGTCGCTCTTCGCCGCGGTCACCACCGCCGTGCGGCAGCCCTCCTTCACGGAGCTGAACTACGACTCGCCCGGCAGCCTGGGCAACCAGAACCTGAAGCGGCAGGAATCGGTGCGCCTGGAAGCGGGCTGGCACCAGGAGACCGACCGGAGCCGCGCAGGCGCGATGCTGTTCGAGGATCGCGCGCGCCGGGTGGTCGACTGGATCAGGACCGACCCGGCCTCCCGCTGGACGGCGGTAAACCTGGATCCCGTGACCACGCGCGGGGCGCTGCTCTACGGCAGCCGGAAGATCGGCGAGCGCTGGAGCCTGAACGGCGAATACATGGGGCTGGACAAGGAGACGGATGAGGATCTCTATGCCAGCCGCTATGCGCTCGATTACGCGCGGCATGAGGTGCGCGCCGGCGTCCGTGTGGACCCCCTCCCCAACTGGCGCCTCGGCCTCTGGCAGACCGCCGCCTTTTACCGCCACAATCCCGCCCGCCACGGGCCGGAGACCCAGCTCGAATCCAACCTGGAGCTCCAGTTCCGCCTTCCCCACCCCGCCCTGGTGGTGTCAGCCGGCCTCGCCAACCTGTGGGACCGCGAGTTCGAAACCCTCCCCGGCCAGCCCTCCGCCGGCCGCCAGGGCTATCTTTCCCTCAGCCTCGTGCTCTAGCCGCCTCCGTGCATCTCTGAGATCAATTTGCGCGAAGCAATGGAGGGCGGAGCTCCTGCGACGCCGCATGACCCAGTCTGGCTGCGGCCTACCAGCGGGGGTATGGCGTTCCGGCCGGAATCTGGCGGCCGCTTTTCCGCGCT
>CAIKKV010000191.1 GCA_903828035.1 uncultured bacterium | reverse complement strand
CTGCTGGCCGTTGAAAACCGGCTGGCGGCCAGCAGCCGGCTGCGCGCGGACACGCCCACGGCGCGATTCATCGGCCATTCGCTGCCGGAGCTGTTTCCCCATCCCGTCCTGATCCAGGCGCCGTGGCCGTCCTCCGCCTGCCTGCCCCCGGGCCCCGGGCTGGCGCGTCAGGCCTGGGTGTTCCGAGGCCTCGGGCTGTTCGAGCAGGCGCCCCGCCTGGCGGCCGTGATCCGGAAGGCGATCCGCCACTCGCCCCACACCCTCTGGCAGTTTGTGCTGGAGCCGGAGACCGAGGAGCCGCTGGAGCTCCTGGAAACGCTGATCCGCGCCATCCGGAGCCAGCCCTCCATGATTGTGGACCGCTATGCCAGCGTCTCCCTTCGCGGCCTGATCGCCTCGCGCCGCCTATTCATCCGCCTTCGCCGGGGCCGGAGCTACGACCCGGACTGGGTGGAAGCCGCCCGGGACTGCCTGGAAACAGCCTTTTTCTGAACCGAACACGCCCTCTACGGTTTTAGGACTCCTCCACTCAGCGCTTGCCTGATTACGATTCGTGCCAGCGCCTGATAAAACGATTCTGTCAATACAGCACGCAAAGCGAACAGGCTTTGCCGAATAACAGAACCGCCGGAGGTAACGATGAACAAGGGGCTGAATCGCTTGATCGGCTTGACGGTTAGTGCGTTTCTCGCGGTAATTCCGCTGCACGCCCCGGCGCAAGCCCTTGACCTCTCGAAGATTGACGCGACCCTGTTCCGCACCTATCACACCAACCTCTTTGTCGCCCCCACCCAGAACCGCGGCTTCACCCGGAAGGCGGATCCCGCGATTTTCAGGACGCCGGCCTCCCAGCACGATGCGGCGCGCGATTACATCTACGCCAGCTTTGCCCGGCTGGGGCTCGTCACCGCGCTCGACCCGTTTTCCTTTTCGACGAACTTTGGCGGCCCGACCTACACCTACACGCTGTGCAATAACGTCATCGGGATCCTGCCCGGGGTGAATCCCGCGGCCTACGGCGTCTACATCGTGTCCGCCTTCTACGACACCCTCGACACGGGGCAACCCCTGCCGACCGATCTCGCCAAAGGTCTCGCCCCGCGCTCGCCGGGGGCCGACCTGAATGCCAGCGGCGTGGCCGCCGTCCTGTGCGCCGCCACCGCCCTCAGCCAGCAGCGCTTCATGGCCACGATCATCTTCATCGCCTTCGATGCCTCCGAGAAAAACTTCGGAGGCTCCTACCATTACGTCCAGCACAAAACAACGCTCAATCCGGCAAAAACCAACAAGCTCTACCGCGGCGCCATCCGGTCCATGACCAGCATCGACACCGTCGGCTATAATCCGCCGGGCGACGGCCACAACACGGCCATTCTCTGGGGCGGAAGCGCCGCTCCGAGCAGGGCCCGCGTCAGGCTGGCGAATGCCGTGCTGAGCTACGGCGGGATCCCGACGATCCAGGGCGGATCCATCTCCAGCAGCGATCACGTGCCGTTCTGGGAGGCCGGCATCGACTCGTGCGTCCTTTCGGAGCGAACGATCTGGAGCAATCCCTACATCTACACGAGCCTCGACTCGACCGCGAAGGCCGGCTACATCGACTACACCTACGCCTCCGCCCTGGCCCGGGGCGTGGCGGGCTACCTGACCCAGTGGGCGGTTCCCGCGAAACAATTAACCGTTGCGGCGACGCACGGCGGTTCGGTGACCGGCTCGACAGGCTGGATCCGGTCCGGATCCCAGGTGGCGCTCACCGCCAGGCCGGACCTGTTCTGGCAGTTCAGCCGCTGGAGCGGCGACACGGCCGGGTGCACGATCTCCAACCTCACCATCCTTGTCCCCATGACCATGGACCGGTCCATCACCGCGATCTTTTCCGTACCCGCCGTTCCGTGACCGGCCAAGCCCCTATGCACCTTTCCCTATCGACAACTAAGACAATACCCGATGGCGAGTACGCCGCGCCTTGCGTATAAACAACCCCGTAACCCATGGAAAAGGAGGGCTCATCACCACCACGACCCCGGATGCAGTCGGAAGCCAGTCTCAGTCGGATGCAAAACAACAAAATCGGAACAGAGTCAGGAGGATCGTATGAACCAAGTCCTAAGCAAGTCCATCACACGAATCGCGGCCGGATGTCTCCTCGGAGCCTTGTCGGCCCACTATGCGGCCGCCCAGTCGAACATCGTCAACCAGATCAACGCGGCCATGTTCCAGGGCTACCACCAGAACCTAGCGGTGGCGCCGGGCGACAACCGCGGCTTCACGAAGAAGGCGAATCCGCTGATCACCCGCACGCCGGTCGCCACGCACAACATCGTGCGCGATTACATCTTCAGCACCTTCTCCTCCCTGGGCCTGGCGGCGAAACTGGACACCTTCTCCTTCACGACGGACTTCGGCGGTCCCAGCTACGAATATGCCGGCTGCAACAACATCATCGCCATGATCCCGGGCAAGAACCCCGCCACCTACGGCTACTACATCGTAGGCGCCAATTACGACTCCCTGGACGCGGGGCAGCCCAACCCGGTGAACCTCACGCAGGTGGCGCCCCGCAGCCCCGGAGCCGACATGAACGCGTCCGGCGTGGCGGCCCTGCTCTGCCTGGCCAATGTCCTGCGCACCAACGAGTTCCTCTCCACGATCGTGTTCGTGGCCTTCGACGCCTCGCAGAAGAACTACGGCGGCCCCACCCGCTTCGTGAAACATGACACCACGGTCACGGCCGGCGCGACGAACCGCATCCTGCGCTCGAGCATCAAGGGGATGATCAGCATCGACACCATCGGCTTCAACAAGAAAAACGGCGGCTACCTGGACACCGTTCTCCTCTACGGCGGAAACCCTGTCGTGGGCAAGCTGCGCAACAAGCTGGGCGGCGCCCTCATCCGCTACGGCGGACTCACCGTGCTCCAGGGCGGGAGCATTGAAAGCAGCGATCACGTGCCGTTCTGGGAAGCCGGCATCGACTCCTGCTCGCTGCACGAGGGCGGCGTCTGGGTCAACCGCAACATCTATACGACCAACGATACGGCGAGCGTTGCCGGTTACATCGACTACGCCTACGCCGCCAAGATCACCCGCGGGGTGGCCGGATTCCTGTGCGAACGGGCCGGCCTGCAGCCCTAATCCCATTCAAGCCTGATAGCAAGGCCCCGCGCCGCCTGGCGCGGGGCCTTCTCTTTTCCGGGGAGGATTCCTCCTTGCAGACCGTCATCCATAACCCTTACTCTGTCCAGATTCGACGACAAGAAAGGTGTTTCCGCCATGCATCCAATCGGGGCCGAGGACTATCGACGCACCCTGGAGCCGTGGTGCCGCTTCGCCCGGCCTCACCTGCATCGCGTTTCCCCCGACACGATTTGCTTCGGCATCGGCGGGCACGGCCACTGGCCCATGCAGGCCCATGACACGGCCTTTGCCGCCCTCGCCGTCCTGGCGGCCGATCCGGCGACCGACCCGGCGCGCACCGGTTGGTCGAGGGACGAACTGGCCGCCACGGCGCTGGCCATGCTGCGCTACACGTTCCAAAGCCATCAGGCCGGCGGCGGGACCTGCGCCGACGGAAAGTCCTGGGGCCATTCCTGGATCAGCGTCCTGGGGCTGGAGCGCCTCATGCACGGCATGGAAGCCCTGGACCCCCTCCTGACCCCGCCCCTGCGCGAGCGGATCCGCAACGTGCTGGTTTCGGAAGCCGAGTGGCTGGCGAACGAGTTTCCCGTCAAGGCCGGACTTGAGAGTGACAACAACCCCGAGCGCAACCTGTGGAACGGGGCGTTCCTGCATCGCACCGCGCTGGGCTATCCCGGCCATGCCCGGGCCTCCGCCTGGCGGGAAAAAGGGACGGCGCTCCTGCTCAATTCCATTTCCCTTCCCGAAGATGCGGATGTCAGCATCCCGTTCGCCGGCCGGCCCCTGCGCGAGTGGCACCGGGGCGCGAACTTCCTTCCCTCCCTGGCGCTGAACCACCACGGCTACCTGAACGTGGGCTACATGGTCATCTGCCTCTCCAATATCGCCATGCTCCACTTCACCTGCCGGAACCGGAAGTGGCCCGTCCCGCCGGAGCTCGAATGGCATGCCGCCGAACTCTGGCGGCTGATCCGCGCCTGCACCTTCCCCAACGGCCGCCTGCTGCGGATCGGGGGCGATACCCGGGTGCGCTATGCCTATTGCCAGGATTACGCCATCCCCATGTGGCTCCATGTGCAGGACCGCTTCGGGGATGCCCTGGCGCTCCAGCATGAAGAGGGCTGGCTCGACCAGGTCCAGGTGGAAAGGGCGGAAAACGCGGAGGGCTCGTTCATGGGCCGGCGCCTCGCCCGCCTGGCCGAAACCTCTCCCGGTTATCACCTCCGCCTGGAGGG
>CAIKKV010000190.1 GCA_903828035.1 uncultured bacterium | reverse complement strand
GTCTCTTCCCTCTCGGGGAAAACCCTAAGATCTTTTGTATGAGTGAGATCCCGGTGATCGAAGTCCGCGGCGCGGAAGAGCACAACCTCAAGCGGGTCGATCTCGACCTCCCCAAAAAGAAACTGGTCGTTTTCACCGGTCCATCGGGTTCGGGCAAATCGTCGCTCGCTTTCGACACCATCTACGCCGAGGGCCAGCGGCGCTATGTCGAAACCTTTTCGCCCTACGCCCGCCAGTTCCTCGACCGCATGGACAAGCCCCAGGCCGACCGCATCGACGGCATCCCGCCGGCCATCGCCATCGACCAGACCAACCCGGTCCGCTCCTCCCGCTCCACCGTGGGGACCATGACCGAACTGAACGACCACCTCAAGCTCCTCTTCGCCCGCGCCAGCCGGCTCTATTGCCGCCAGTGCGGCAAGCCGATCCAGCGCGATACCGTGGACGGCATCTACGATCAGCTCCGCCGACTGATTCCCGCCGCCACTCCCACGCCCGCCATCCTGATCACCTTCACGCTCGATCTGCCCAAGAACATTTCCGTCGCGGAAGCCGAGGGCTTCATCCAGAAGCAGGGTTACACCCGCCTGCTCAAGAGCGAAGGCCGGCGGCTCGAAGTGCTCCAGGATCGCGTGCCGCTGGAGCCCGCCCGCCGCGGCCGCATCGTGGAAAGCCTGGAAGCCGCCCTGTCGCGCGGCGCCGGCAAGCTGACCGTTTATGGCGAAGATGCGGCCGGGAAACCGGGCGAGCCGCACCGGTTTTCCACCGGCTTGCATTGTCCCGACTGCGACATCGCCTACCGCGATCCCACGCCCGCTGTCTTTTCCTTCAATTCGCCGCTCGGCGCCTGCGAGACCTGCCGCGGCTTCGGCCGGGTCATCGGCATCGATTACGGCCTGGTGATCCCGGACGAGCGGCTGACCCTGGCCGGCGGCGCGGTCAAGCCCTGGCAGACCCCCAGCAATGCCGAGTGCCAGACCGACCTCCTGAAGTTCGCCAAGCGGCGCGGCATTCCCGTCAATACGCCCTGGAGCGACTTGACCTCCGACCAGCGCCGCTGGGTCATCGACGGGGAGGGCGAGTGGGATGCCGGCGTCTGGTACGGGATCAAACGCTTCTTTGTCTGGCTGGAAGGCCGCAGCTACAAGATGCACATCCGGGTGCTGCTTTCCAAATACCGCACCTACGGGCCCTGTCCTGTCTGCGAAGGCGCGCGGCTGAAGCCCGAAGCTCTCTGGTGGCGGCTGGGCGACGAGAAGCGGAGCATTCGCGACATCATGCTGCTGCCCATCGACCAGGCGCATGAGTTCTTCAAGAAGCTGGCGCTGCCCAAGCCGCACGATGAGGCGACCGAGCAGCTGCTGGGCGAAATCCGCACCCGCCTGGCGTATCTGGTCGAAGTGGGGCTGGGCTACCTGACCCTCGACCGCCAGTCGCGCACCCTGAGCGGCGGCGAGGTGCAGCGCATCAATCTCACCACGGCCCTCGGCACCTCGCTGGTCAACACCCTGTTCGTGCTCGACGAGCCCAGCATCGGCCTGCACCCGCGCGATATCCGGCGCCTGATCCGGATCCTGCGGCGGCTGCGCGACGCCGGCAACTCGCTGCTCGTCGTGGAGCACGACCCTGACCTCATCCGCGCCTCGGACCGCCTGCTCGATATGGGCCCCGGCCCCGGCGAGCGGGGCGGCAGCGTGGTCTATGACGGCCCGCTGGCGGGACTCGACGCCTGCCGCGCCTCCCGCACCGGCGGCTACCTGGCCGGCCGGCTGCAGGTGGAGACCGATCCCGACGCGCGCCGGCCCGTGCCGGCCGGCCATCCCGCCCTGGTCATCGAAGGGGCCGCCGAGCACAACCTCAAGGGCATCGACGTTCGCCTGCCGCACAACCGGCTGGTCTGCGTGACCGGCGTGAGCGGCTCCGGCAAATCGACCCTGATCCACGACATCTGCTATCCCGCCCTGCGCAAACAGCTGCACAAGCCGGCCGATTCCCCCGGCGCGCATGGCGGCCTGACAGGCTGGGAAAGCTTCGGGGACGTGGTGCTGGTGGATCAGTCGCCCATCGGCAAGACCACCCGCTCCAACCCGGCCAGCTACGTGGGCGCGTGGGACGCCATCCGCGCCATTTTCGCCAAGGCGCCGCTTTCGAAGGAGCGGGGCTACACGACCGGCACGTTCAGCTTCAACGCCGGCACGGGCCGCTGTCCGGCCTGCGGCGGGAACGGCTTCGAGCACATCGAGATGCAGTTCCTGAGCGACGTCTACCTGCGCTGCGCCGTCTGCGACGGCCGCCGGTTCCGCCCCGAGATC
>CAIKKV010000189.1 GCA_903828035.1 uncultured bacterium | reverse complement strand
GGGCCGACGCCGGGGCCATCTTAATGTGCTAAGGATAAACAGCCTGTTTATGCGCCTTTTAACCGATTGCCAAGGCGGCAGGATCGTGAATCCGAAAACGCATAATGCCGGTTGCGCCCCTTCCGCGCATGCGTGTATAATTGGCGTGTGAGCGCACGCTGGACCATTATTGACGGGAACAACCTGATCCACGCCGACCCGGACCTGTCCGAGGCGCGGGCGCAGGATTTCCAGACGGCCCGCCAGGTGCTGGTGCGGCGGCTGGAGGCCGCCTGCGGGCAGGCCGGCGGCCGGGTGACCGTGGTGTTCGACAGCCGGACGCCCAAGGTCTTCACGGGATTCGAGGGCTCCCCCCTGGACGTCCGCTTTGCCGATCCGGGCCTTGGCGCCGACGCGTTCATCGAGAGGCTGGTTCACGCCGCGCCCGATCCTGCCCGGATCCTGGTCATCACCTCCGACGCGACCGAGCGCCGGGTGGTGGAGGCGGCCGGCGCCATGAGCCAGTCGTGCCGCCTGTTCCTGCGGCAGGCGGCGCTGGACCGGCCCGGCTTCCACGGGCGCGTGCGCGCCGCGGGCGGAGCGCCCTTGTCCCCCCGCCTTGGCGATGTGTGGAAAAAGGGGAACCCCGAATGAATACGGATTCCGAAAACCTCGAGCTGCTGCGCTCCCTGCTGGACGCCATCCCCTCCTATCTTTTCGTGGTGGATGAGAGTTTGCGGATTATCCTGTATAACGCCGCGGCCGCCACCCTGGTGGGCAACGCCCGCACGCTGGTCCTGCACCAGCGCACCGGCGACGCGCTTCACTGCCTGAACGCCGAGGCGTCGATGGCGAAGTGCGGGGAAACGAAAGCCTGCCAATCGTGCCTGATCCGCAACGCCATGCTGGAGGCGTTTCAAACCGGCAAGATGGTGCGCCGGCGGAGCAAGCTGGTGCTGGCGGAGGACGGCAAGGCGAAGGACCTGTTCATGGTGGTGACGGCCTCGCCCTTCACCGGCCTGAGCCAGCGCCTGGTGCTCCTGGACATGGAGGATATCAGCTCCGTCGTGGAGCTGCAGCGCCTCATCCCGATCTGCGCCAAGTGCCGGAAGGTGCGCGACGACAAGGATTACTGGACGCGGCTGGATGAATACGCCCGGGATCACCTGGGCGCGGATTTCACGCACGGCTATTGTCCCGATTGCCTGCGCGAGGAGATCGAGGCCGTGGAGCGACGCGTCAAGAACGGCAAGAAGCCCCCTATTTCCTAGCCGGGGGTGGCGTGCGGCCCAGCTTCGCCAAAACGGCCTGCAGGTCCTGCCAGGTTTTCTTCTTGTCCGCCGGCTCGGCCACGAGGTCCGCGGGACCGAAGGTCGGCATCACCGGCGCGCCCTGCAGCGTCTGCCAGCTTCCCCGAACCGCCGCGAGCGACTCCTTGCCGGGGCCTGCCGCCTCGCGCCAGGCTTCCTCGCCGAATGTCACCACGGCGGCCGGTTTCAGCGCCGCGATTTGAGCCTGCAGGCTTCCGCCGGAGGCGTTGCCGGCCCGCAGGAGAACCATTTCCGTTTTGGAAAGACCCAGGGCGGTGATCATCCGGGCCAGGAGCTGCTCGATCTCCTCCGAGGCGGGCGGCCCGGCCGCGAAGAGGATCAGGGGTGAAGCCGGCGCCGCTCCGGTCGGCGCGGCGGGCGGGGCGGCGGGCGGGGCGGCGAGAATCGGGTCTTTCAGGGAGCGGACCAGGGCCGGGTTGGCGGCCACGGACTCGTTCCCCTGTTCCTTTTCCGCCTGGAGCCAGCCTTCAAATTGGTCGAGTAGCGCCATGAAGCGCCGGCGGGGGCTGGTTTCCGGGGCTGGGGCATCGGAAGACACGGTTAACCCTCTTGCTTCAGGAAGGGAGCGGCGAACACGTAGTAGAGGCCGAAGACGAGCATGGCCAGGGCGCTCCCGGCGGCCAGCGCCGGCCAGGGCTTGCCCAGGAAGAGCAGGGCCACCAATCCGATCGAGGGAATGAAGAAAACCGGATTTTTCGTGGGCTTGGGGAAGTGAAGGCGCGAGACCTGAAGCAGGGCCAGGAGCAGCACCATCCCCAGCAGGACGATCGCGGCCGGGCCCCGGGTGATGTCGAACCTGAGCATTTTCCAGGAGTCCGGCGCCTGGAGCGCCAGGACATGCGCCGTGGCCACCATGGCGGCGCAGGCCGTGATGGGCAGGCCCGTGAAGCCATGCGAGCCCCGATTCGGATCGATCACCTTGAAGCGGGCGAGCCGGTAGGCGCCGGAGGCGACCAGCGCGCATCCCGCGGCGATGCGGACAAGCGGGGGGAACCCGGAGAGGCTGGCGTAGAGCAGCAGGGCCGGGGCGATGCCGAAGGCGGTCAGGTCCACGAACGTGTCCAGCTCGCCGCCCAGCTCGCTCGTGGCGTGAAGCAGGCGCGCCACGTTGCCGTCCAGCCCGTCGAGGATCATGGCCAGCATGATCAGGAGCGCGGCGCGCAGGTGCAGGGCGGAGGCGTCGGCCCCCGGCTCCAGGGATTGGAAGGCCGCGTAAATGCTCAGCAGGCCGCTCACCAGGGCGGCCAGGGTGATGGCCGTGGGGAGTCGCATGAGCGCCGCCATGAGGGGCTTGGGTGCCGTCACGGCGCTTTCTCTTTCAGGAGGGCCAGCACGGTTTCGCCCGCCACCACTTTTTGATGTTCGGTCACCAGGATTTTGCCCACGTCGGCCTCGGGGATGTAGATGTCCAGTCGCGAGCCGAACTTCATCATGCCGATGCGAGAGCCGGCGGTGGGGTGGTCGCCGGGCTTGATCCAGAAAACGACGCGGCGCGCCACGGGGCCGACGATCTGGTTGACCAGGCAGGTGGTCCGCTCGTTCTGGATGACGATTTCGCTGTGCTGGTTGGAATCGGATGATTTTTCCAGGAACGTGAAATAGCGGGTGCCGGGGAAATACCGGGCGAAGGTCACGAGCCCGGGAATGGGGGCGCGGTTGACGTGCACGTCGGTGAGGCTCAGGAAGATGCTGAAGCGCACGGCGTTGGTTTGCAGGTGCTTGGGCTCGATCACATGTTTGATGGACATGATTTCGCCGTCGGCGCCGGCGATGATCGCGCGGGGGTCCTCCGGGGTGAGTCGCTCGGGGTCGCGGAAGAAGAAGAGCATGTAGGCGGAGCCGAGCACGGCCAGGTTGACGCTGAACAGCAGGGGGCCGATCCAGTTGCGGGCGAAGAGGCGGGAGATGAGGAGGATGAGGAGGGAGGCTCCAAGGACAACGGCCAGGGAAGGAATGACTTCGGGATTTACGGCCAGCATGTAAAGACCTCTTTTGCGCTATTATTAAACATTGGGTGC
>CAIKKV010000188.1 GCA_903828035.1 uncultured bacterium | reverse complement strand
TCCAGAAAGAAGAACATTTCAAAAAGCATGAAAATCAACCCCGCAATCGCAAAACCCGTGCTCCTCGCCCTGATAGCCGGGCTGCTGTTCATGCTGCCGGGACTCAAGCTGCCCTATATCGACAGCCGCACCGATTCGTATTTCAAATCAACAATCTCAAAAGCCGGCATTACCTATGGCGTCTGCCGCGGAGTCAACGCGGCCGTCTCGGTCATCAAGGAGTCCCAGATCCAGATTGAGCCCGCCGGGGTCGGCGTCTCCCTCGCCGCCGGGCAGATCCTCGACCCCCTCGACGACCTGACCGAAAGGGCGTCGGACGTCCTGATCACGGCCATCGTCTCCCTGGGCATCCAGAAGATCGCCTACGACTTGTGCGTCGCCTTCGCCCCTCCCCTGATCGGAACAGCCCTGCTCCTGTTCGTCCTGCTCTCCTTTATAAAGGGAGAAACGGCCCAGTCCCTCCATCGCCTGCTGCTGAGAGGCGTGATCCTCCTGGCCGTGGCGCGCTTCTGCCTTCCGGCCTCGTCGATGGCGAGCCGCTTCCTGAATGAAACGTATTTCCTCCCCCAAATGGAGCAGGCCAGGGATGCTCTTACGCTAGGCTCGCCCGAACTGGACAAGGTCAAGGACTTCCGCCTGCCCGAATCAGACGGCTTCTGGGATACCGCAGGAAACGTATCCGCCTCCGTGGCTGACAAAACGAAAGACCTGGCGGCGGCCTTACGGGCGCTGGCTCAAAACATGAGCGCGATCATTGAAACCCTACTGAGGATTTCGGCCCTGTATGCGGCCCTCTTTCTCGTTCAGGTAATCCTGCTTCCCCTGCTCGCCTTCTGGCTGCTGGTTAAACTGGCGAACTCTCTGTTTGCGCTGAATATTCCATATATGATCAAGCATGCCGATTTTCCAATCGGGCCAAAGGTGTTAGAAAAGAAATGAAAAGGCCATTCCTGTCTATTATTCTATTTCCGTCATCCCGAGCGGAGTCCCGCTTCGGGACGAAGTCGAGGGATCTAAGGATTTTGCAGGCTTGGACGAGATCCCTCGACTTCGCTCGGGATGACGGACTCGTCACCTTGACCCGGGAGCGCCCATGAAACACTTGCCGGTCATCCTCTCGACTGTTGTTGCCCTGTCGGCTTACGGCGCAACAGCTCCGCTGCCCCGCCACTTCTACGGAGCCCGGCTGGAGCCCGTCTCGAACGTGCTGCACGGGGCTGGCCAGGTCAACGCGAGTGACGTGGAGAGCTACAGCCAAGCCGTTGCGCCCTACGCGCCCGCCATCTTCATGGACTATTGCGGCGCGAACAGCGACGGGGCCGCCTTTGCCCGCCAACTCAGGAAAAAGCTTCAGGCGTTTCCCCGCTACACGGCCGTGCAGCTGGGGTTATGCATGACGCAGGACGGAAAGCCCGAGGCGCACTACGAGCAGGCCGTGGCGGCGGGAAAGTACGACTCGAAACTGAACGCCCTGCTGACGCACCTTAAGAAACTGGATGTCCCCTTCTATATCCGCATCGGCTACGAATGCAACGGCCCCTGGAACGGGTACCAGCCGGAAACGTACAAGAAGGCCTTCCAGCATGTGACGCAGATGATCCGCGCGAGCGGATTGAACGCGGCAACGGTCTGGTGCCCCCACCCGAACAAACTCCAAAAGGCGATGAACTACTATCCGGGCGACGAGTGGGTGGACTGGTGGGCCGTTGACGTCTTCTCGCCGGACCACATCAACGACTGCAACCCCCTGATCGCCGAGGCCCATAAGCACGGCAAGCCCATGATGATT
>CAIKKV010000187.1 GCA_903828035.1 uncultured bacterium | reverse complement strand
CGGCCGGGCTCGTGGCCGCCGCCGCCGCCGCCCTCCTGGTCGCCGCCGGGCGCGCCGCCTCCCGCCGCTTCTCCCCCGTCGCCGTCAGCGCCACGCTCGAGCGGGCCTTCCCCCAGCTCGACAACCGGCTCATCAACCGGATCCAGTTCGAGGACCGCCCCCGCAAGGAGGCGCTCGAGCGGGCTTATCTCGAGCAGCCCGCGCCCTCCCTCGACACGCTCGACCTCTCCGTCCTCAAGGACCGGCGCGCCCACCGGAAAGCCTGGCTGGGCCTGCTCGCCTCCGCGCTGCTGCTCGCCGCCCCGGCGTTCTGGTCGGCCCCCGCCTGGACCAACTCCCTGCTCCGCGTCCTCAACCCCTTCTCCAACCGCCCGCCCACGCTGCTGGCCCGCATCGTCGCCGTCACCCCGGGGGACGCCGTCCGGCTCCAGGGCGCGCCGGCGGTCGTCTCCTGCCGCGTGGAAGGCCGCCGCGGCCAGCCGGTCACCCTCGAGCTGATGCCGGCCGCCGGCGCCCGGACAGTCCTTAAAATCGGGACACTCGCCGGGCGGGGAACCGAGGCGTTCGACTACACCCTCGACGCCCTGACCACCGAGACGCGCTACCGGTTCCGCGCCGGCGATGACGCCGCGCTCCTCCACACCCTCACGCCCCGCCCCCCGCTGGCCTTCGGCTCGGTTTCCGCGGCCATCGAGCCCCCGGCCTACACCCGGCTCGAGCCCCGGACCGCGGACGCGCTCAGCGGCGAAACGCCCGTGCCCGCCGGATCCACGATCCGCTTCCGCGTGGCCTGCAACTTCCCGCTCGCCTCCTGCACGATCTCGAACAGCGAGTCCCTGGCGGTCCTCGCCCCCGGCTCCGACCCCTCCGTCTGCGAAGGCTCGGTCATCCTCACGAACCCCGCCGGGCTCCTGGCCGAAGCCTGCGACCGGGACGGCTTCCCCGCCTCCGCGCCGCTGAACCTGGTCCCCCTTCTCGACCAGCGCCCCCAGCTCCAGGTCACCACCCCGCTCGCGCCTGTGACGCTCGGCCCCGGCTCGGCCCCCCGCATCCAATGGCGGGCCACGGACGATTACGGGCTCGGCGGCATGGCCCTCGAGCGGGTCGAGGAAACCCGCGACGCCACCAACCGCACCCTCATCGCCACCTGGGATCCCGCCGGCCAGCGCGAGTGGTCGGGGGAGTGGACCGGCGATCCGCCGCCCACGAACGCCTCCCTCACCCTGGCCTTCCGGATCATCGCGACCGACAACCGGCCCGACGCGCCCCAAACGTCAGCCTCCGCCACGATCCTCTTCCAGTCCCGCGGCGCCGAGGCCGCGCTCGATGACGAGCGAAAAGCCGCCACGGAGTCACGCGACTCGCTCGACGCGCTGGTCCGGATGCAGGCCGAGAACATCGCCCGCACGGGGCCCCTGGCCGCCGATCCCGTCCGGGCCCGGCCCCTCCAGTGGAAGGAAGTCGCGGAGAGCCAGCGCCTGATCCGTCAAACCGCCGGCAGCCTCTCCGCCGACCCGCGCCGTCCGCTCGGGTCCCTCAAGACCATCGTCGACCGG
>CAIKKV010000186.1 GCA_903828035.1 uncultured bacterium | reverse complement strand
TTTGTGTTCATCTCTTCGCCCGCATCCGCTTTGCTTTCAGCGTTTGCGAGCTTTTAGTTATACTCAATCGACTCTTCATTGTCAACCGCTCTTCTGCAATTTTTACTTTTTTCTGCAGATCAGGTCGGCAACTCTAAAGAACCGGTATCGTGACAACCCAATTAAGTTATCACACCCCGGGCAGGATGCAATCAATTTTCAACTTTTTCGTATTTAAGCCCGTGTTAACGCCCTTTTTCACTTGCCGCTTTCCCCCGCCACCCCCACAATTACCCTTTAAATACAGGAGTTTCACCCATGTCAACGACAAGCCCCCGCATTCCCGAATTGATCGTGGCCCTCGATTACCCCCATCTGCTGGCCCTCCAATCCGGCCTCAAAACCCTCCCGGCCAGCGTCACCTACGGGAAAATAGGGCTCGAACTCTTCACCGCCGCAGGCGAAGCCGCCCTCCAGCCCCTCGCCGCCCGCGGCATGCGCCTCTTCCTCGACCTCAAGTTCCACGATATCCCCCGCACCGTTGCCCGCGCCGTGCAATCCGCTTCCCGCCTAGGCGCGTCGCTCCTCACCGTCCACGCCTGCGGCGGCCGCGACATGCTCCGCGCCGCCGCCGAGGCTGCCGCCGAGGCCGGCCCCAACCGGCCCCGCCTGCTCGCCGTCACCACGCTCACCAGCCTGAACCAGGCCGATCTGGCCGACCTCGGCATCGCCCGCTCACTCGCCGACCAGGCCCTCGCCCTCGGCGAGCTCGCCCTCTCCAGCGGCATCGACGGCCTTGTCACCTCCGTCCATGAGGCCGCCGGCCTGCGCCGCCGCTTCGGCGCCGGCCCCCTCCTCGTCACCCCGGGCATCCGCCCCGCCGGCGGCGAGGTGGGCGACCAGAAGCGCGTGGCCACGCCCGCCGCCGCCATCCGGGCCGGCGCCGACTTCCTCGTGGTCGGGCGCCCCATCACCGAAGCCGCCGACCCCGCCGCCGCCGCCGCCGCCATCCTCGCCGAAATGCTGAAAGCTTAAAAAAGGAACACGCCCCATGTCCTCCGCCCCCGCGCGAACACTGGCCCGCAACACCTGGTGGATCCGCTCCGGCCCGGACCCCGTCCTCCCCCCGGGCCCCGCCCCCTTCGATGCCGGCTGCTGCATGAACCCCTGCGCCGTCCGCATCGGCGACGCCTACCACCTCTACTACGCCGGCGCCGACGCCGAGGGCTTCCGCCGCATCTGCCTGGCCACCGCCCCCGTCGCCAAGCCCGGGGCGTTCACCCGCCACGGCCCCGTTCTCGACACCGGCGCCCCCGATTCCTTCGACTACCGCTGGGTCGTCCTCCCGCACGTCGTCGAGTTCACGCCCGGCCGCTGGCATCTCTACTATACGGCCAACTGCGGCAAGGGCGAAGGCCTCGCCGCGTTTCCCGGCCTCGGCCTGGCGGTCTCCACGGACGGCAAAAACTGGCAGAAATGCCGGGAAAACCCCGTTCTTGCGCCCACCGGAAAGGCCGGCGACCCCGACCGCTACGGCATTGCCGGCGGCTCGGTCATGAAAGCGCGCCTTCCCGGTGGCGAAAGGGAATGGCGCTTTTACTACACGGGCTGCCCCACGCTCGGGGCCGACCTCTTCTCCAACCAGCAGAAGGCCGCCTGCTACGCGGTCTCCCGCGACGGCATCCAGTGGGAGCGGCGCGGCGCCATCCTGTTCCGCAACCCCGACCGCGACTACGAAAACGTGGCCTGCGCCGGCCCGGTCGTGCGGCAGGAGGAGGACGGAACGTTCCGGATGTGGTACTCCATGATCGGCACCCGCTGGGGCGCCTACTCGATCGGCTATGCCGAATCGGACGACGGCATCCGCTGGCACCGCGGCGAATACGGGGACAACCTCCAGCTCGCGCCCGCCTGGAACCCCTGGGAGTGGCAGATGGTGGAGTACCCCTCCGTCATCCGCGAAGGCAACCGGCTGCGCCTCTTCTATTGCGGAAACGGGTACGGGCTGACCGGTATCGGAACCGCCCTCTCCGCCCCCCTGCGCGCCACCGCCTGCCCCAAAACCCGCGCCGCCCGCCTCGTCGCCGAGTTTTCGGGCTGCTCCTGGCTGCTGCGCCTTCCCGCCGCCATCGCCAGCGCGGAAGGCTCCTTCACGCCCGTCGACTCCCAGATCCCCGCCTGGCACGGCCCCTCCGCCGATGGCATGCTCTGGCAGGAAGGGCTCTTCGATGCCCGGGATGGGGGCTCCAAGAACGACGTCGCCTTCCGCGCGATCCTCACTCATCGCAACGAGGGCATCGAAGTCCGGCTATCCGTGGAAAACCATACCCCGCGCACGCTCCACGGGATCACGCTCGACCTGGCCCTGGAAGGCTCACCCAGGCAATCCTTGTCCATTCTTATAGGAGACCTGCCCGCCGGAGAGAACAAATCCGCCTCCGCGCGCCTGTGCCTCACCGATGACGCCTGCCGCGAAATATCGTTAACCACTTCTGAGCCAGATAGTTACAACTCAACATCACCGTGGCTTGCTGTGGATAAGAAGCTTATTCGCTGAGCGAAAAAGGGATAAATTTGCCTTGCTCTATGCAAATCGTCCCCTATGCTAGCCCCATGTTCGACCTCAAAGCCTACCTTAAGCGCCAGCAGGCCCGCGTGGACTCGTGCCTGTCGGCCGGCCTGCCTTCCGAAATAACCCGCCCCGCCCTCCTGCACAAGGCCATGGCCTACAGCGTGCTGGCCGGCGGCAAGCGCTTCCGGCCCATCCTCAGCCTCGCCGCCGCCCAGGCCTGCGGCCGGCCCGACGCGCAAGCCCTCAAGGCCGGGGCCGCCATCGAACTGCTTCACACCTACACGCTGATCCATGACGACCTGCCCTGCATGGACGACGACGCCTTGCGGCGCGGCAAGCCCACCTGCCATATCGTCTTCGGGGAAGCAAACGCCCTCCTGGCCGGCGATGCGCTTCAAACCCTCGCCTTCGAGTGGCTGGCCACGCTGCCGGCCGAGGCTTCCCCCGCCCGCCTGGTCGCCGAGCTGGCCCGGGCCGCCGGCAGCAGCGGGGTCATCGGCGGCCAGGTGGAAGACCTCCTGGCCGAAGGCGCGAAACCCTCCGCCAGCCGCCTGCGCTACATCCACACCCACAAAACGGCCGTTTTGATCGAGGCGGCCGCAAAACTTGGCGCCATCGCCTCCGGAGCGCCCGAAGCGCAGGTCCGGAAGGCAGGCCGCTACGGCCTGCGCCTCGGGCTCGCCTTCCAGATTGCCGACGATATCCTGAACGCCACCTCCACCCCCGAAGCGCTTGGGAAGCCGGTGGGCAGTGATAAAAGCCGCGGGAAATTGACTTATGTGGCGGTTCACGGCCTGGCGGCCTCCCGCCGGATGGCCGCCTCTTTGGTGCGCGAAGCCCGGGCCGAACTGACGGATTTGCCCGGGAATTGCGAGCCTCTCCACGCGCTGGCGGAGTACGTGGTCAGCCGGAAAAAATAGATTTCCGACAAAATCAGCTTGACCCTTTCCGCTCAACATGCAAATAACAAAGCAACCGATAATACTCCTAAGGAGGATGCCATGTCTGCACCCAAAGGTCTCAAATTCTCAACCAACCACCAGTGGGTGAAGGTTAAAGCCAGCGGCAAAGTCACCGTGGGCGTGACCGATTATGCCCAGGGCCAGATGCACGATATCACTTACGTGGAGCTTCCCGAGCCGGATCCCAACCACGAGTTTTCGGCCGAGGAGGAGGTCGGCGTCCTGGAATCCAACAAGACGGCGGCTCCCTACCTGGCGCCGGTCAGCGGCATCATCACCGCGGTCAACGCCGCGCTGCTGGACAATCCGGAGCTGGTCAACAACGATCCCTACGGCGCGGGCTGGATCTTCGAAATGAAGCCCACCGATATGGGCGAAGTCGAAGACCTGATGGATCTGGACTCGTACGAGTCCTCGCTTCCCATGGACGAAGAAGAAGATCTCTAGTGAAAACCCGGGCGCAGGCCTTTCGTTTCAATCAGCCGGTTCCGTATGCGCCGGCGGCCGAAGCGATGGAGCGCCTGGTCGATGCCCGCCTGGCAGGGACGATCCCCGACACCGTGCTGTTTCTCGAGCACGAGCCGGTCGTCACGCTGGGCAGCCGCGGCCGGGACAACTTTCTCCTCAAGACGCCCCGGGAGCTGGCCTCCGAAGGCGTCCATGTGGCGCAGGCCTCCCGCGGGGGCGATGTCACCTTTCACGGGCCCGGCCAGCTGGTCCTGTATCCCGTCGTGGCCCTGGGCCCCTCGGAAACCGACACCCACCGCTACCTGGCCCACCTCGAGGAGATTGCCATCCGCACCTGCGCCGATTTCAATATCCCCGCTTTCCGGGTCCTCGGCAAGACCGGCGCCTGGACGGATAAAGGCAAAATCGCGGCCATCGGCGTGCGGGTGCGCCGCTGGATCACCTCGCACGGCATGAGCTTCAACGTGTCAATCGATCTGCGCTATACGTCGTGGATCGTCCCGTGCGGCCTGGTCGGCCAGACCGTCACCTCCCTCCAGCAGCAGCTGGGCGAAGCCTGCCCCCCGATTTCGGCCGTGCGGGAAAGGATTCGCCTGCGCTTCGCCGAGATCATGAACCGGGAGCTGGACTGGTCGGACGCCCCGCTTCCCGAAGCCCTGCACGCGCTGGCGGCCTACCGTGACTGACGCTTCCCAGACCCCGCCGGGCCAGCCCGGCGTCATGCCCAAGGGCGTCGGCAACGCCTACTGGTTCCAGGTCTTCAATTCCACGTCATGGTCATTCATCCTCGGCACGCCCATGCTCCTCTATTTGAAAAGCCTGGGGGCCTCCGCCTCCGTCCTGGGCGTCACCGTCGCCCTGATCCCCCTGTTCGGCGCGCTCCAGATTCCGGCGGCCAACTATGTCGAAAAGGCGGGCTACAAGAACTTCGTCGTGCGGGGGTGGACGTCGCGCAGCATCTTCATCCTGGGCATCGCCATCACCGTCTTCCTGCCGTCTTCCATACTCTCCAACAACGCGCGCATCACGCTGATCCTGCTGATGCTGGCCTGCTTTGCCGCGGCCCGCGGCATCTCCGTCTGCGGCTACCTCCCCTGGCTCACGCACCTGATCCCCGAAGCCGTGCGGGGAACCTTCATCTCCCGCGACAACATGTGCATGTACATGGCGCTGACCGGCACCATGCTGCTTTCAAGCTGGTGGGTGGGCCTGTTCCCCTCCGCCCGCTCCTTCGGCTACCTGTTCCTGCTCAGCTACCTGGCCGCCCTGGCCAGCCTGGTCTTCCTGCGGCGGATCCCGGATGTCCAGACCGCAAAGACAAGGACGGCCTCCGGCCACCCGCCCTGGAAGGAGATGATTCTCTTTCCGCCCTTTTTCCGCTTCATCCTCTTCAACGTGGTGTTCAACCTGTTTACCGCCATAAACGGCGTCTTGTGGGTTCCGTTCATGAAAGACGGCTACCAGGCTTCCGGCAGCCTGATTCTGGGCCTGGCGGCCTACGCCAGCATCCTGGGAGCGCTCATCGCGCTGCTGACAGGGCCCCTCATCGACCGGACGGGAAGCCGCCCGATGATGGCCTTCTCGAGCCTGCTGATCCTGCTTTCCCAGGCCTGCTGGATGGCCCTCGCGGCCGGGGCGCTGCCGCACCACCCGGCCGTGCCCTTTGTCATCGCGTCGTTCAGCGCCCTGGGCTACCCGATGCTGGGCCTGGCCAGCACCCGCCTGCTCATGGGCCTGGTTCCCGCCACCGGGCGCAGCCACTTTTTCGCCATTTCCAGCGTTTCGATCAGCCTCACCCTGGGCCTCATGCCGATCCTGTGGGGACTGGGCCTCGACGGCCTCGGCCGCGCCATCGGAACCGGAATCGCGGTCCTGCCAAACTGGGCCTGGAACCGGTACAGCCTCTTATACGCCGTCCTGCTCATTGGAACCCTCTTCGCCCAGTTTTTCCGGCAGCGGCTGGATGAGCCGAAAGCCATGTCAAACGATGAGTTCCTGCACCTGCTCCTGGTCCGCTCGCCGGGCCGCCTGATGGAGCGCGCGCTGGCCTCCATCCGCCGGTTCCTGCCGCCGGTCTGACCGCGCTAGGCGGGCCAGGCCAGAGCATGCGAGCTGCGGAACAGCCGGTCAACGCCGGTCACGGGGTCCCGGAACGCCACCTCGCGGGCGATCAGCTGCAAGGGGTTCACCCAGCCCGCCTTCGGCTCGGGCTGCAAATCCGGGTAGAGCCAGTCGTGGCGGATCGGGGCCCCGATTCGGGCCATATGCAGCCGGATCTGGTGCTGCTTGCCGGTCAGCGGCTCGATCCCGAACCGCCCCCATGCGCCGCGGGCTTCCTCCAGCCGGATCCGGGTTCGCGCATTCACGATCCCCTCCGTCTCCTTCATGCGGAACCAGGGCTCCCCTTTTTCAATCCGGCTCTCCACCTGCCACTCGCGCTGCGGGCCGGCGGGCAAGGCGCCAAGCGCCTCGTACCGCTTTGCGGCCTGTCCCTGCATGAACAGCCCGGAATAGGCGGCCCGGGTGGAGAAATCCTTGGAAAACAGCACCACGCCGGCCGTTTCGCGATCCAGCCGGTGCAGCGGAATCAGCTGGGCGCAGCCGGTTTTGCGCATCAGGCGGTAAAGCAGGCACTCGTTCACCCACGGGCCCGAGGGCGTAACCGGCACAAAATGAGGCTTGTCGGCCACGAGCAGCCGCTCATCCTGGTAGAGAATCGCCTCCTCAAAGGGAATCGGCGGCTCCGCCGCCACCTCGCGCCAGTAGCGGATGCGGCATTGGCCGGGAATCCGCCAGGCGCCCTCCAGGGGCGCGCCCCGCCCGTCCGTCACCGAGCCCGCCTCCAGCCGCCGCTGCCACTCCGCCCGGCCGATCTGCGGGAAACGTTCCTCCAGGAAGTCCAGCAGCAGCCGGCCGGCCGCCGCTTCCGGCGCCGTCACCGTCGACTCCTGCGGCGCGCGACTCCTTTGACTCCCACTCATGGCTGCCACTCTATCACCCTCAGCCCATCCGGTCCACTCCTCCCACCCGTCAACCATGTCCACCCAGTCCACAAGGTCCACTCGTCCACCCAAAACCGCCTGCAAAATACTTGATTTCGCACTCATCTGTGTTACCGTGAAGCGTTTTTTCAAAGGAGATCCCCATGGCACGCATCACGTTCATCGGAGCCGGCAGTTTCGGATTCACCCGCGGACTCGTCCGCGACGTCCTCACCTTCCCCCTGCTCCGCGACGCCACCCTCGTCCTCATGGACATCGACAAGGAGCGCCTTGAGTTCGCGCGCAAAGCCTGCGAGGCCATCATCGCCCAGGGCAACTACCCCGCCAAGGTGGTGACCACCCTGAACCGCCGCGAAGCCCTGAGAGGCGCCGATGCGGTCCTGTGCACCATCCTGAACGGCGGCGTGGATGTCTGGCAGCACGACATCCTGATCCCCAAGAAGTACGGCGTCGACACGAACGTCGGCGACACCCGCGGCGTGAGCGGCGTCTTCCGCGCCCTGCGCACCATTCCGGTGATGGTCTCCATTGTCAAGGACATGGAGGAGTGCTGCCCCAACGCCATCCTGCTGAACTACACGAACCCCATGGCCATGCTCTGCCGGGCCATGCAGCGCGAGTCGTTCATCAAGACCACGGGCCTCTGCCACAGCGTGCAGGGCACGGCCGAAATGCTGGCCAAGTGGATCAAGGCCGACATGAAGGACGTCACCTACACCTGCGCGGGCATCAACCACCAGGCCTTCAACCTCGACTTCAAGGTCAAGGGCAAGGACGCCTACCCCCGCATCCACAAGGCCATCACGACCGACAAGAAGGTCTACAACGAGGAGCTGGTGCGCAACGAGATGTACCTGGCCCTGGACTACTACGTCACCGAGTCAAGCGGCCACAACTCCGAGTACAACTGGTGGTTCCGCAAGCGCCCGGACCTGATCAAGAAATACTGCACCACCGGCACGGGCTGGAATCCCGGCCACTACGCCTATATCCTGGACTGCTACCGCAAGGCCGCGAAGACCTGGAAGAAGAGCGCCAAGGACTGGTTCAAGAAGGGCGCGCCCATCAATCTGGAGCGCGGCCATGAATATGCGGCCTACATCATCAACGCCTGGATGGGCGGCGAGCTTTACTCGTTCAGCGGCAATGTGGCCAACACCAAGCTGATCGACAACCTGAAGGAAGGCTGCTGCGTGGAAGTGCCGGTGCTCGTCGACCGCCGCGGCTTCAACCCCATCCACGTGGGCGCCCTGCCGCCCCAGCTGGCGGCCCTCAACCAGGTCAGCGTGTCGGTGGAGGAGATGGCCGTCGAGGCCGCCCTGACCGGCGATCCGCGCCTCGTCTACCAGGCGGTCTGCTACGATCCGCTCTCCGCCGCCGTGCTCTCGCTGGCCGAGATCAAGAAGATGGTCCAGGAGATGCTCATCAAGAACAAGGCCTACCTGCCCCGGTTCAAGAAGCTGCAGGTCTAATTCCCGTTCACGGCTGAGGTGAA
>CAIKKV010000185.1 GCA_903828035.1 uncultured bacterium | reverse complement strand
CTCGGAATGACAGATGCACTTATTTCCATTTGTTTTTTATCCCATCTGTCCATTCCGTCCCGTGCGTAGCGATCCGACATCCCGAGCGTAGTCGAGGGATCTAGCACTTCGCCAAACTGATTGAGATTCCTCGACTTCGCTCGGAATGACAGATGCTTTTGCGGAATGACAGATGCTTTTGCGGAATGACAGATGCAAAGTGTTACTCTTCCCCTGTCCGGTTGATCATGGCGGCCGCCACGCCGGCGCCGAAGCCGTTGTCGATGTTCACGACCGTGATGCCGGGCACGCAGGTGTTGAGCATGGCCAGAAGCGTGGCGATTCCCTGAAGGTTGGCTCCATATCCGATGCTGGTCGGAACGGCGATGATCGGCCGGGCGACCAGTCCGCCGACGACCGAGGGGAGGGCGCCTTCCATGCCGGCCACCACCACGAGGGCGCGCGCGGAGCGGAGATGGCCGACATGCTTGAGCAGTCGGTGCAACCCCGCCACGCCGACGTCGAAAATACGCTCGACCCGGGCGCCCATGCGCTCCGCGGTCAGCGCCGCCTCCTCGCCCACCGGGATATCGGTCGTGCCCGCCGTCAGCACGGCCACAAGCCCTTTCGGCTCGGGCAGGGGGACCACATCCACCGTGATGGCGCGGGCCATTTCGTGGAAAACGGCACTGGGAAGACGGGCCTTGACGGCTTCGTATTGCGCCTGGCTGGCGCGGGTGGCAAAAACGTTCTGGCCGGCCTTGGCGAGGGCCTCTGCGATCTGCGCCACATGGTCCGGCGTCTTGGTGGGGGAAAAGATGACCTCCGGCAGCCCGCGCCGGCGATGGCGGTCGGTATCCACCCGGGCAAAGCCCAGGTTGATTTCGCCGCCCTGCTGGAGGGATTCGAGCGCGGCCTCGGCCGAAAGCGTTCCGGCTTCCACTTGCTTGAGGATTTCGGGGATCGTCATGGTCCCTTTCCGGACGGCCTAAAGATCGAGCGTGGCCTTGTCCAGCCGCTGCTCCAGTTCCTGGACCAGACCGGCTACGGGCAGCCGGATCTGCTTCATGGAATCGCGATTGCGCAACGTGACCGTATCGGCAGTCAGCGTGTCGAAGTCCACGGTGATGCAGAACGGCGTGCCGGCTTCGTCCTGGCGGCGGTAGCGGCGGCCGATGGCCCCCGTTTCGTCCCAGAAGCACATCCAGCGTTTACGCAGGAGATTGTAGATTTCCCGCGCCTTGGCCACCAGCTCCGGCTTGTTCTTGAGCAGCGGAAACACCGCGATTTTGATGGGCGCGATGCGGGGGGAGAAGCGCAGCACCGTGCGGGCTTCAAAGCCTTTCGGCGGCATCTGCCCGGGAATGGCCGGCTGGATGCCCCCCTCGGTTTTGCCGTCCGGCACCCACTCTTCCACGTAGGCGTTGCACAGGATCGCCAAGGCCAGCCGGTCGGCGCCCGCCGAGGGCTCGATGACGTGGGGAATGAATCGCCCTTCGAACAGCTTCGCGCAGAAGGCGCGGGCGGCTTCGGCCGACTTGCCGGCGGCTTCCCACCGGGCGGCGACAGCGACCATGAAGGCTTCGCGGGCGGCTTCATCGAGCTTGGCGGCGGCCAGTTTGAGCGGCTCGTCGAAGACCTCCTGCGACTTGCCGCTGTGAACCTGGTGCTGGGTGAGGTCGAAATCGCTCCGGGCGGCGATGCCTTCCAGCTCCTGGATGCCGAAGGGAAACGCGTATTGAATGTCCACGCAGGCGCGGGCATAGTGCGCCAGCTCTTCCTTGCCCTGCCAGTATTCGACCAGCGAGTCGGCCGGCAGGCCGACGCTGTGGTACCAGGTCACGCGCTGCTCGACCCAATACTTGTGCCACACCTCCCAGCCCCAGGCGGGCTGCGGCTCGCCCGACAGGTTGGGATGGTCGTCCAGGGTGATGACGCGGCCAAAGATCATCTCAATGGCTTCGTCGGGCCGGATGAAGAACTCCAGCTCCATCTGCTCGAACTCGCGCGAGCGGAAGGTGTAGTTGCGCGGATTGATCTCGTTGCGGAACGATTTGCCCATCTGGGCCACGCCGAACGGAACGGACTGCCGGCTGGTGTCCAGGATGTTCTTGAACTGGGCGAAGATGGCCTGCGCCGTTTCGGGGCGCAGGAACACGGTGGAGGAGGCGTCCTCCACGGGGCCCACGAACGACTTGAACATCAGGTTGAAGGCGCGCGGCTCTGTCAGGTCCTTGGAGTTGCAGGCGCTGCAGACGATGCCGGGGGGAAGGGAGAAGCCCGTGGCGGTCTTACCCAGCACTTTGCCCTGCTCTTCGCAGAGTTGATCGGCGCGGAAGCGCTTTTTGCAGGCTTTGCAGTCGACCATCGGATCGGCGAATCCCTCGGCATGGCCGGAGGCTTTCCAGATGTCGGGGTGCATGATGATGGTGGCTTCGAGGCCCACCACATCGTCCCGGAAGCGGACCATCGAGGCCCACCAGGTGTCCTTGAGGTTGCGCTTGAGCTCGGAGCCCAGGGGCCCATAGTCCCAGAAGCCGTTCAGGCCGCCGTAGATTTCGGAACTCGGGTAGATGAACCCGCGCCGCTTGCACAGCGAGGCGAGCACTTCCAGTGATAGTTTTTTTTCGGTTGTTGCCATGGCGCGAAAATGATGACGGAATCGGGCTTGGAAATCAAGGGCAATTGACGAGAAGAACGGTTTGCGTTATAAATCCGGCACTGACATTTCCGCGCGCTCTCCGGCCATTTCCGGAGTTGTTTCATGCTTTCAGAACGCGAGGCTTATATCGCCCTCAACCTCATTCGCGAGGTGGGGCCCGTGACCGTCCGCTTGCTGACCGAAACGCTGGGATCGGCTTCCGCCATCTTCGAGGCCGATGCCCGCCAGCTGCTGGCGGTCAGGGGCACGGGAACGGAAATCATCAAGAAGCTGGTCGCGGCGCGCAGGAAGGTGAATGCCGCCGCTGAAATCGAGCGGGCGGCCGAGCTGGGCGCCGAGCTGGTGACGCCGGCCGACGCCGGCTATCCCGAGCCGTTGCGGAACATCTACGATCCGCCCCTGGCCCTTTACATCAAGGGGACGCTGGACCCGCGCGATCGCCACGCCGTGGCCATTGTGGGCTCCCGCCACACCACGTCCTACGGCCGCGAGTGCGCCTCCTCCTTCGCCGCGCAGTTCGCCCGGGCGGGCTTTACGGTGGTCAGCGGCCTGGCCCGCGGACTCGACACGAGCGCGCACCAGGGCGCGTTAAAGGCGGGCGGGCGCACGATTGCCGTCCTGGGCGGCGGATTGCATGACATCTATCCGCCCGAAAACCGCGCGCTGGCCGAGGAGATCGCCGCCTCCGGCGCCGTGATCTCCGAGTTTCAGCTGGGGCGGGAGCCGGATAAGACCACGTTCCCCATCCGCAACCGGATCGTGAGCGGCCTCTCGCAGGGGGTGGTCGTCGTGGAAGCCGGCCTCAGCAGCGGCGCCATGATCACGGCCAACGTCGCGGCGGAGCAGGGGAAGTCGGTCTTCGCCATTCCGGGCCGCATCGATTCGCCGACTTCGCAGGGAACGCATAACCTGATTAAAAACGGGGCCAAGCTTGCGGAGTCGGTCAGCGATGTGCTGGACGACCTGGGCAGCCTGTTCACGGCCGTCTCGCGCTCGGCGGCCCGGCCGCCGGAGGAATCGGCCCGCGCCGCCCAGATCCGGATTCCGCTTTCCGGGGCGGAACAGACCATTATGCAGCGGCTGATGGAGGATGATAGGCTCGACATCGACACCCTGGTTCGGCAGTCCGGACTTCCCGCCGCCACCGTCTCAGCCACCTTGCTGATGCTGGAAATGAAACGACTGGTCAAAACGTTGCCGGGGCGGTTTGTGGAAGTTGCTCATTGATTTTAGGAGTTTCTAACCACGGATAGCACGGATATCACTGATTGAAATACAACCCTCTAACCACGGATATCACTGATTGAAATACAATCCTATAACCACGGATAACACGGATATCACTGATCGAAATACAATCCTATAACCACGGATAACACGGATATGGAATCACTGATACACGAAGACTTGAGCGGACAGATCCTGTGCGCAGCGATGACGGTTCTGAACGAACTGAAGCCAGGTCTTGACGAGAAGCTTTACGAAAATGCCCTTGTTATTGAATTAAGAGAGCATGGTCATATAGTCAATCAGCAGAAGTTGTTTAAGGTTGAATACAAGGGGCAGGATATCGGAAGGCTGATTCCTGATCTTATCGTCGATGACCTGGTCATCGTCGATCCAAAGGTAGTGGTTTCGTTCAGCGAGAGTCACGTGGCGCAAATGACTGGCTATTTAGCGTTGACGGGTCTGCGACTGGCATTACTGCTGAACTTTAAGTACGCCAAGTTGCAGTGGAAACGGGTCGTACGGTGAAATCATATCAGTGGTTGGTGTTGTTGAGGGGTAACCACGGATGGCACGGATAACACGGATACGGAAAGGGGAAAGGATGGTTTTTCATCCGTGATATCAGTGTAATCAGTGGTTGGTTTTGTTGGGGGATAACCACGGATGGCACGGATAGGAGTGGTTGGTTTTAAGAGTAACCACGGATAACACGGATACCACTGAGGGGAAGGAGAAAACAGGAAGGGTCTTATCCGTGATATCAGTGTAATCAGTGGTTGGTTTTGTTGGGTG
>CAIKKV010000184.1 GCA_903828035.1 uncultured bacterium | reverse complement strand
CTTCGGGGCTGGCGGCGGCCAGCCCCGGCCAGGCCGGGCGGTCGATATGATCGGCGTGGTCGTGGGTCCCCAGCACCAGGTGAACCCCGCGCGCCTGCCCGGGATCCAGCAAGGGCGGCACAAGCCGCCCCTTCACCGGGGAGAGAAAGGGGTCGATCAGCGCCACCGTGGCGCCGAGTTTGACGATAAAGCTGTGCTGGCCCAGCCACCAGAACGCGCACTGTCCCTCTTTCAGGAGACAGGCCCGCACATCCGCCATCAATTCAGCCCCTTGCGGCATGGAGGTCTCCCGTTAAAACTCGAAACGCAGGCTCAGCAGCGGCAGGGCCGATAAATCGGGCCGGAAGCCGGCGCGCTCTTCAATCACGCGGGTGGAGGACTCCAGCCGCTCGCGATTGTACCGGAAGGCGGCATCGGCGCCGCCATAGACGCTGCCGGTGTAAAAGGTGATTTCGGCAAAGCCCACCACGGCCACGCCGCCCCAGGTTTCATCCTCGGCGAACGACACGATGCCCCAGATGCACAGGGCGTTCAGCAGCAGCGAGCGCGAGGCGTTGGCGTACTCTCCCGAATAGGCGTAGCCCAGGCCCGGAATCAGGCCCAGCAGCCCGCCCACGGCGGGGCTCTTGTCGCGCCCCTTTTCATACGCCGCGATGGCCGCCATTCCTTTTTCCGGGGGGACGGGCGCCGCGGATAGCGCCTGGCGGGCTCCGGCGAAATCGCGGGTTTGCAGCCGGACCGCGGTCAGCTGGCGGGCGGCGGCCGACCGCACGGCAGCGGGCCGATTCGAGGAGACGAGGCTTTCCAGGTAAAAGGCGGCTTCGCGGGGCCGGCCGCGCCGGCGGTTGTTCTCGCCGCGCAGGAGATAGATCTCCGTTTCCATGGAAGGAGCGGCATCCTCGGCCTGATCCATCATCTTCTCGGCCTGGTCAAACCGGCCGGCCCTGCCGTACTCATACCCGGCCATCCAGTAATACGAGCCCTGTTCGGCCCGGCCCGCCGTGTTAAGCGCGAGCCGGCGAAACTCAAGGGCGGCCTGGGCATGATCGTCGGAGGCCGCCAGGGAGCGGGCCAGCGCCAGGGTGGTGTCGGAACCCGCCTCCGCCCTGCCGCCCAGGGCCAGCACGATCAGGAGGCTGGCGAACCCGGCAATCAACACTCTGGCGCTCTCTCGGCTCATGAAGCGGATCATGCCATAAGCCGCCTCCCTCCACAAGCGCTCAAAGCGCTCAAACAGCTTGATTCCCCCCTTCGGAAAACGCAGTATGGCGGTGCTCAAACGGATCATGTGGCCAGGGAGCGGGAAGCCGATCAGGCGCTTTGCCGGCCGCTGAAGCGGTAAGGACCGATCCATGCTGACATTCGCTGACACACTTTCACTGGCACTGAAGAGCGGTCTTGTGTTGCCGGCCCGCCGGCTGACCCGGGCCGATGCGCCCGCCCTCCCGGTCTTTCACGCGGCGCTCGGGGACGAGTCCCGCCGCAAGTTCACCCCCCATGCCTATGACGAAGCGACTCTTGAACGGATGCTGCGTCGCTCGGAAACAGGCGAGGACTACACCTTGGCCGCTTTTGACGGCCCGGTCCTGGCGGCCTATTTCTTCCTCTGGAACTTCCTGAAACCGGTGCCCCTGCTGGGAATCGGCATGCGGAATGAGTATCAGCACCAGGGTTTGGGCCTGCAGCTGATGAACCATCTGATCGAGGCCGCCCGCGAAACGGGGCGGGATGGGGTTGAATTAACCACCCTGATGGACAATCACGCCGCTTTCGCCCTCTACCAGAAGTGCGGCTTCCACTATTACAAAAACGTTGAAAATGTCTCGGGCGATGGAACCGTGGTCGTTGAACGAGCCCTGTTCCTGGCCTTGAAGCCCGGCGCGGAGCCCATGAGGGGCCCCCACCAGCCGCCAACATAATTCGATATTTTAATATATATCACCTTGCGCCCGATTCATTTTTGATATATTACCAAGTTTGTCACTTTTCACAGAAACAGCATGCAGGAGGAGCTATGCACTTGGGAATGGGCGATCCGTGGGTGTTGCTGGCGTATCTACTGTCCATTGCGAGCGCGCTGCTCTGCGTTTTTTACGGGCTGGCCAACTGGAATAAAGGCGATGAGCCGGTGAAGCCCGAAGATGTCAAGTGGGCCTCCGAAGAGAAGACCGAAGTCGAGGACGTCATCGCACCCCGCTAATAAAAGGACACCCCCATGGACCTGTTCACCCTTGTCGTTCTCCTCATCTACCTGCTCGCCACGGGCTACCTCGGTTACCAGGGCTACCGCCAGACCAAGACCGCCACCGACTACCTGGTCGCGGGCCGCAATGCCAATCCCGTGGTCATGGCCCTCTCCTACGGCGCCACGTTCATCAGCACCTCCGCCATCGTCGGCTTCGGCGGCGTGGCCGCCAACTTCGGCATGGGGCTGCTCTGGCTCACGGTGCTCAACATCTTCGTGGGCATCTTCATCGCCTTCGTCTTCCTGGGCAACCCCACCCGGCGGATGGGCCATCACCTCGACGCCCACACCTTCCCCGAGCTGATGGGCAAGCGCTACAACAGCCGCTTCCTCCAGATCGCCTGCGCCATCATCATCTTCTGCTTCATGCCCCTGTACGCCATGGCCGTCATCATCGGCGGCGCCGAGTTCATCGGCCCCATTTTCCATATCTCCTACGATGCCGCCCTCTACGTCTTCGCCTTCATTGTCGCCGCCTACGTCATCGCCGGCGGGCTCAAGGGCGTCATGCTGACCGACGCCCTCCAGGGCGCCATCATGCTGGCCGGCATGATCATTCTCCTGTTCGTCACCTACAGCACCCTCGGCGGCGTCACCGCCGCGCACCAGGCGCTCACCGACCTCGGCTCCAGGGTGCCCGCCCCCCTGGCCGCCATGGGCCATAAAGGCTGGACGGCCATGCCCGCCTTCGGCTGGGCCGCGCCGGGCTCCATAGGCCCCGACGCCTCGCGCTACAACCTCTGGTGGATCATGGTCTCCACCATCGTCATGGGCGTCGGCATCGGCGTGCTCGCCCAGCCCCAGCTCATCGTGCGCTTCATGACCGTCAAGTCCAAGCAGTCCCTCAACCGCGGCGTCGCCGCCGGCGGCATCTTCATCCTGTTCATGACCGGCGTCGCCTTCGTGGTCGGCGCCCTCTCCAATGTCTATTTCGCCAAGCAGGAAGTCATCGCCTGCCGCATCGTCAACGAGCAGGTGCTGCTCGACCCCGGGGCCGACGGCAAAGCCAAGCTCTCCGTCGTGGCGGCGGATGCCGCCGAGGAGGTGACGAAGCGGTCGAAAACCTTCGTGGCCTATCACCTTCCCGGCGAAACCGATGAGTCCCCCCTCCACTACATCCTCAAAACACCCGCCACGGTCCTGGAGCACGGCGTCAACGGCGGGCCCGACCACGTCAGGCCCGGCCTGATCGCCATCGCCCGCAGCGTGACCGCCGGCACCACGATGCAGGGAAACACCGACACCATCATCCCCAGCTACGTGAACAGCGCGCTTCCCAAGTGGTTCGGGGTGCTCTTCCTCATGACCCTCCTGTCGGCCGCCATGAGCACGCTCTCCAGCCAGTTCCACACCATGGGCACGGCCATCGGGCGCGATGTCTTTGAAACCATCGCCGGACGCCATTCCTCCCGCTCCGTGCTCATCACCCGCCTGGGCATCGTCGTCGGCCTCATCGCCGCCATCGCGCTGGGCAAAGCCGTGCGCGGCAACATCATCGCCCTGGCCACCGCCATTTTCTTCGGCCTCTGCGCCGCCTCGTTCCTGCCCGCCTTCCTGGCCGGCCTGTTCTGGCGCCGCATGACCCGCGCCGCCGCCATCGCCTCGATCCTGGTCGGCTTCCTCTCCAGCGCCGGCTGGTCCCTCTTCGTCAACGGGAAAACCGCCGCGGGCCTCGGCCTCTGCAAGGCGCTGATCGGCCGCGACACGCTCCTGACCGCCTCCTGCAGCCCCACGTGGGCCGTGGTGGACCCGCTCCTCATCGCGCTGCCCCTCTCGTTCCTCACGGCCATCCTCGTGGCCTTTCTCACCAAGCCGCCGAGCCCCGACTATGTCCGGTATTGCTTCGGCGGGCCCAAGCCGCAATAATGCGGCATGAACACTCTTCGCCCTGATGAGCCCCTCCTGCTCCCCCGGCCCCAATCCCTGAAGCTTCTGTCCGGCTTCTTCACGCTCCCCGCCAAGCCGGAGCTGGAGCTGAGCCGCGAAGCCGCGGACCTGGCCGAGGTGCTGCTGCCCGAATGGCCGGCCAACCAGCCCGAGCCCGCGCTGACCTTCCTGGAGGAGGACGGCTTCTCCTTCCGCATCGGCGCGGCCGCCCCCCCGCCCCGCCTGCCCGATTACCGGCAGGGCTTCACCCTCGCCATCTCCCCCGGGGGCATCGGCGCCCGCGCCCGCACCTACCCCGGCCTCCTCTACGCCTGGCAGGCGCTCAAGCAGCTCCTGCGCCAATACCCCGCCCGGCTTCCCGCCCTCGCGATCCGCGACTGGCCCGACCTGGACTGGCGGGCCTACCACCTCGACCTCAAGGGCACCCGGCGCCGCTTCGAGAACATCCTCGCCCTGCTGCCCGACCTGGCCGAGTTCCGCATCAACGCCATCATCGCCGAGTACGAGGATCACGTCCGCCTCGACCGCCACCCCGATATCGCCACGCCGGAAGCCCTCTCCCCCGCCCAGGTCCGCGCCTTCGTCACCGAAGCCGCCCGCTACGGCATCACGGTCATCCCCCTGGTCCAGACCCTCGGCCACCTCCAGTACCTGCTCACGAAGCCGGCCTACGCCTATCTGCGCGAATCGCCCGAGGACCCCGCCGAGGCCTGCTCCTGCCACCCCGACACCTGGCCGCTGATCCGTGATTTCATCGACGAGCTGATCGACATGCATCCCGGCGTCCCCTTCCTGCACGTGGGGCTGGACGAAACCGCCCGCGTCGGCACCTGCCCGCGCTGCCTGAAAAAGCTCGCGGGAAAACCCCGCGTCAACCGCTACCTCGACTGGGTCGACAAGGTGGTCGGCTACTGCCTCGAGCGCGGGGTCACCCCCATCCTCTGGGGCGATATCCTCGCCAAGGAGATGAACCCCGCCATCATCCGCCGCCTCCCGCGCGAGGCCGTCTACTGCGAATGGGGCTACCAGGAGACCGGCCCCCTGCACTATAACCTGCGCTTCTTCAAGGGCGGCCTGATGAGCCGCGACTGGCTCAAGCGGCCCGAGGGCCGCATCGATACGCTCCCGCGCCTGGGCTTTTCCGGACGGGCCAACTACATCGAGGATCTCGCCGCGGCCGACCTGAAGCTCCTGAAGCCCTTGCTCGACAAAAACGAATCGCCCCGCTGGATTCCCAGCGACGTCATCTCCGCCGCCTTCCACCGCTACGGCCTCACCATGGGCGTGGTCAGCGGCATCCGGGTCTCCTTCCACGGCTGCATCGCACCCCGCTTCATCACGGGCCAGCTCAACACGATGCAGGCCGCCGAAGCCTGCAAAAAGAACCGGGGCGTCATGGTCATCGGCTCCAGCTGGTCGCGCGGCCACAGCCTGGCGGGCATCAACGCGCACCCGGAGCTCGACTGGTACGGCATCGCCACCCTCGGCGCCGCCGGCTGGTCGCGCCTGGCAAGTGGCGATCTGCGCGATTTCGACACCCGCTTCGCCTTCCAGTTCTTCGGCCTGCCCGACGGCGAGATCGGCGACCTCTACTTCCTCCATGAGCGGACGGCCACCCGGGCCGATCACGCGCTGGACAATTACCTCCCGGTCGTTCTCGACCGGCTGGCCATCCTGCGCCCGGCCGTCACGCGCAACCAGACGCGCTTCGACCTGTTCAAGGCGGTCTGCGGCGCCCAGCAGCTCCGGTTCCGCGCGCAGTTCGCGCTGCTGGAAATGGAGTACTTCTACGCCACCTGGGAGCGCGTGGCGCCCGCCTTCCGCCGCCGCATCCTGTCGGATACGCAAAAGATCCGCCGGGAGATCAACGCCGCCCGGGCGGCGCTGACGAAACAGTATGCCGCCACCATCAGCGCCCGCGATGCCGCGGAATTGACCGCCACCCAGCTGGACTTCGCCCGGGACTCCATGCTGGCCATGGCCGCCAAGATGAAAAGCCGGAGCCGGGGCGCGCCATGAAAGAAATCGTCGGCATGAAACGCTAAAGGAAGGAATCTCGCGCATGACTAAACGACTGATGGGATTAATCGTGTTGGCCTGGGCGGTTGCCGCCGGAGCCGAACCCCTCAAGGATATCGCCCTCCTGGCGCCCCGCAAGGAGGGCGGCAAGCCGCTCATGCAGGCGCTCGCCACGCGATGCTCCACCCGGGACTTCAACCCCCGGAAGCTGGATCCGCAGACGCTCGCCGACCTGCTCTGGGCCGCCAATGGCATCAACCGAGACAGCGGCATGCGCACGGCCCCCTCCACCATGAACTGGCAGGAGATCGAGGTCTACGCCGTGCTTGAGGAAGGCACCTATCTTTACGACCCCAAGGCGAATGTGCTGAAAGCCGCGGCCGAAGGGGATCTGCGCAAACTGACCGGCCTGCAGGGGTTCGCCGCCACGGCGCCGCTCAACCTCGTGTTCGTGGCCGATACCACCCGCATGAAGGGCGCCCAGCTCCTGGATCTCGAGAAGTGGTCCTACTGCGACGCCGGCTTCGTGAGCCAGAATGTGTACCTGTTTTGCGCATCCGAGGGGCTGGTCACGGTGGTCCGCGGCCTGCTCAACCACAAGGCGCTGGCGGAAGCCATGAAGCTGCCGGCCACCAAAAAAGTCATCCTGGCCCAGACCGTGGGCTATCCGGCCGGCGCCAAGCCCTAAGGCGCTCCGGTCAGTGGATCCGGCTCTTCTCGGCCGGAAGCCACAGGTCGGCGTTGCCGCCCAGCTTGTCCTTGAGCGCCTGCGAAATCCCGTCCAGCTCCAGCACCATCTCCGGGTCGAGGCTCAGCGAGGCGGCGCGGGCGTTGCGTAATACCTGCGCGGGCTCGCGGGCGCCGACGATCACGGAAGTCACCCCGGGCTTGGCCAGCAGCCAGGCCAGGGCGATATCCGCCAGGGGATAACCCGCCTTCTCCGCCTCGCCTTTCAGGCGGCGCAGGGTTTCGAACAGGAGCTCCTCGCAGCCGGGCTCCCCATGCCGGACGCCTTCGCGCGTGGAGGCGAAGTGGCGGGTGCGGCGGCGGGATTGCGGAATGTCCTCCGCGTTGTCCCAGCGCCCCGCCAGGATCCCCTGGAGCAAGGGCATGTACACCAGGACGCCCAGCCCGTGCCGGGCGCAGGCCGGCAGGATCTCGTATTCGGGCGCGCGGAACAGCAGATTGTAGCCGATCTGGTTGGAGGAGGTCTCGCCCGCCTCCATCCACTCCTCCAGGTCCTTCTCCCCGAAATTAGAAACGCCGATCGCGCGGATCTTGCCCTCTTTCCGCAGCTTGATCATCTCGGCGGCCGTGTCGGCGAACTTCGCCTCCCGCGAGGGCCAGTGCACCTGGAACAGGTCGATCCGGTCGGTGCGCAGGCGGCGCAAGCTGCTCTCGCAGGACAGGCGGACATCCGCGGGCGCGCAGTGGGACGAAAAGACCTTCGACGCGATCAGCGCGCGGTCGCGGTCCTTGCCCAGCGCCTTGCCGAGCGCCTTTTCCGATTCGCCGTCGGCATACATTTCAGCCGTGTCGAACAGGGTGATGCCGGCGTCGAGCGCCACCTTCACGGTCCGCTCCGGGTCGCCCCCCTGGCCCCAGTATTTGTAGTCCGCCAGCTGCCAGGCCCCCATGGCCAGCGCCGACACCTCGAGGCCACACTTGCCCAGTTTGCGGGTTTTCACACCACAGCTCCTCGATTAATTGACCGGAGGGGGTATCGGGTTCCACTTGGCGCGGACCGACCCTTCGTAAAGCTTGAACCCCAGCAGGCGGCATTCGATCTCGCTGTTGAAAAAGGGAATCTTCTGGCTGCTGCGCAATCCCACCCGCTTGCCCAGGACCGGGCTTCCGGTAAAGACGTAGCCCGTGTACCCCGCGCCGCGCTTTTTGAAGTAATCGCCGATGCGGCCATAGAGCTCTTCCAGCTCGGCGTCCGCGCCCATCCGCTCCCCGTAGGGCGGATTCAGCACCACCACGCCGCCCGCTTCGGACATCGGCGTCTCGGCAAAATCGCATTCCCCGAACCCGATGCCGGCCGACACGCCCGCATTTTCCGCATTCCGGCGCGCCGCCTCGATGGCCCGGGGATCCAGGTCCGTGGCGATAATCCGGGGCGCTCCCGCCCAGGGCGTGATCGCCGCCTCCGCCTCGCGACAGCACGCCTGCCACGCCTCGCGGGGAAAGCCCAGGATATGCATGAATCCGAAGTTGGCCCGCAGCAGGCCCGGCGCGCGGCTCGACGCGATCAGCGCCGCCTCGATGGCCAGCGTGCCGCTTCCGCACATGGGGTTGACAAACGCCTGCTCCCGGTTCCAGCCGGTGGCCAGCACCACCGCGGCGGCCAGCGTCTCCTGCATCGGCGCCTTCATCGGCTCCTTGCGGTAGCCGCGGCGGGACAGGCTGTCGCCGGACGTGTCCAGGTAGACTCGCGCCTCGTTGTCACGCCAATAGAGGAACACAACCGTGCGGGTCGTGTCGCTTCCCGAGTTCGGACGGCGGCCATGGACCTTCTGCAGCCGGTCCACGATGGCGTCCTTGAGCGTCAGCCCGGCGAACCGGGTGTCCCG
>CAIKKV010000183.1 GCA_903828035.1 uncultured bacterium | reverse complement strand
GGGCCTGGCGATCTGCAAGAAAATCGTCGAGCAGTACGGGGGGGAGATCCGCGTGGAGTCGGAACCGGGGAAAGGGTCGGCCTTGTTCTTCACTCTTCCCGAAGCCGGAGGGGGCCAGGAATGAGCCAGGCCAATCAACCCGGGCCGGATGCCCGGCGCCGCCAGGCGGCGCTTGATTTCCTCACGCTCATCAATGAGGCGGGCAACGCGGCGGACCTGATCCGGAAGGCGGCCGCCTTTTTCCAGGAAAAGTCCGGCTGCGAGGCGGTCGGCATCCGGCTTCGCGAAGGCCTCGACTTCCCGTTTTTCGAGGCGCGCGGGTTTGCGGACGAGTTTTTGCTGCACGAGCACTCGATATGCGCCCGCGACAAGCAGGGCCGGACCGTGACAGATGCCTCCGGGAATCCGGTTTTCGAGTGCTGGTGCGGCCAGGTCCTGTGCGGCCGGCCTGAGGAGGCGAAGCCGCATCTGACTCCCGGCGGCAGCTTCTGGAGCAACAGCACACCCTGCATGACGCCCCCCCTCCATGAATCGGGGCAGCCGGTCCGGCTCCGCAACCGGTGCCAGCGCGAAGGGTTCGAATCGATGGCCCTTATCCCGCTCTGCAGCCAGAAGAGCATGATGGGGCTGGTGCAGCTGTGCGATCGGCGGCCCGGCCGTTTTTCCGCCAGCAGCCTGGTCGATTGGGAGGGCCTGGGCCGTCTGCTGGCCGTGGCCCTGGCAAAGTTCAAGGCCGAGGAGGCCGTCAGCGCGAGCGAGCGCCGGTACCGCAGCCTGTTCAACGAGATGACCGAGGGCTTCGCCTTGCACCGGATCTTGTGCGACAGGGAGGGGCGCCCGGTCGACTACCGGTTCCTGGAGGTCAACCCCGGCTTCGAGCGGATCACGGGGCGGGCGCGGGGGGAGCTGGTCGGGCATCTCATGAGCGAGGTCTTCCCCGACCAGGATCCCGTCTGGCTTCGGCTCATCGGCGAGGTCGCGCTCTCGGGCCAGTCGATACGCTTCGAGCATGATTCCGCTGTACTCAAGGGCTCCTTTGAGGTATTTGCTTACAGTCCGGAGCCGGGGCAGTTCGCCACGCTGATCTGGAACCTTTCCGAGCGGAAGCGGGACGAGCTCGTGCAGCGGCGGACGATCGGGGAGCTGGCCCGGTCAAATGAGGAGCTGGAGCAGTTTGTGAACGTTGCCTCCCACGATTTGAAGGAGCCCCTCCGGATGGTGACGGCGTTTCTCAGCCTTCTTCAGGAGCGCGCCAAGGTCCCGCTGGACGACTCGGTGCAGGAGTGCGTTGACTTTGCCTCCGGCGCGGCAACCCGGATGCAGTGCCTGATCGACGACCTGCTGGCCTACTCGCGACTGGGGGCCGGCGAACGGCGGGAAACGATGCCGGCCGACGACCTCCTGGACATGGCCCTTGAAAACGTGCGGATGAGCCTGGCCGAAACCGGCGGGATGGTGACCCGGGAGGCGCTCCCGGTGGTGGAATGCAACCGCGTGGAGCTGACGCTGGTGTTTCAGAATCTGATCGGCAACGCGCTCAAGTTCTGCCAGGGCCGGACGCCGGTCATCGGGGTCGGGGCGCGGCGCGAGAGGCGGGAGTGGCGTTTCACGGTGTCGGACAACGGGATCGGAATCGCCCCGGAATACCGGGAGCGGATCTTCATGATTTTCGAAAGGCTTCACACGGCGGAGCACTACCGGGGATCCGGCATGGGGCTTGCCATTTGTCGTAAAATCGTGGAACGTCACGGGGGGCGCATCTGGGTGGAATCGGAACCGGGCCAGGGCTCGAAGTTCCATTTTACGATCCCGGGCCAGGAAGGAGAGGGGTATGAACGTGTTAATGGTTGAAGACAATCGCGGCGACGTGGTGCTGGTCCGTGAGGCGATGGCCAAGATGGGCATCGCCTACCGGATGGATGTGGTGCGCGACGGCGTCGAGGCCATGAAATATCTGCGCCGCCTGCCGCCGTACGAGAGCGTGGGCCGGCCGGAGCTGATCGTGCTGGACTTGAAGCTCCCCCTGAAAAACGGGCGCGAGGTCCTGGAGGAGATGGACCTGAACCCCGAGTGGCGCGATATCCCCATCGTGCTGCTGAGCAGTTCCCGGACCGAGCTGGAGCTGGCGCGCTCGGTTCGCCTGTCCGCCCAGAGCTTCATGGTCAAGCCCAGCACGTTCGCCGGCTATGTGGAGCTGGTCCGCTCGATCGACGCGTTTTTCCGGAAAAGCGGAACGGAAGGGGCTCGGCCCGGGGGGCGGAAGGATGACGAAGGGCGGGCGCCATGAAGGAGGAAGAGTCACTCCGGGTGCTCCTGGTCGAG
>CAIKKV010000182.1 GCA_903828035.1 uncultured bacterium | reverse complement strand
GTGCTTGGCGATGCTCTCGTAGTTGAACCAGTTGGTGTACGGCAGGCTGTCCCGGCCGGCGGGCGGGACGACGGGCTTGTGCACCTGAACATGCAGCGTCAAGGCGTGCGAATCCGCTCCGCAGGCGACGTCCAGCGTGAACGTCCGCGGACCGGGCCGCGCGCCGGCCTCGATCGGCACCTGCAGGCGGAGGGCCACGGTGGCGGCCCCGGGAAGAAACGGCCGCCCCACGGGCTGCATGATGTCAAACGCCCGGAACGGCGCCTCGCGGATGACGTGCGGATTGGGCGCGTTGTTCGCTCCCGCGTGCGGATAGACGTTCAGCGTCTTCGTGTGCGTGGTGAAACCCGTCAGGCCCGTGTTCTCCTCCACGGGCACATCGAGCAGGCGGAACCATCGGGCGCCGCGCACGGGCCGGCCGTTCTCCTTCACGGCAAGCCGGAGCGGCCGGGCCGCCGGCGCCTCGTTCAGCAGGACGTGCACGGCGGCAGTGGCGTTGCGCGCCACATCCAGCGCGAGGCGGCGGCAGGGCCGGCCGGCGACGCGGGAGTCGGGAGAAACATTCTCGAGGCTGTCCCTCAATTCAACGCGCATCGCCTACTCCTTCGGCGTCAGCCGCACGCCGATCCGATCGATGAAGATGGCCCTGTTCTTCAGGGGAACCTCGTCGGCGACATAGAGCATCGACGGAGACGCGGCCACGATGATCTTGGTCAGCGTGACCGGATAGGTCACCGCCGCGATCCCGAAGTTCCGGAACACGCCGGGCGCCTTGGGTTCCTTGAGGGCCTTGGGCGCCTCGCCCAGCTCCACCGGCGCCGGAGGCGAGGGCGCCTTCAGCTCCTGCGGCGCCACGGGCTCCACCCCCGCGGGCTTGCCTTGTTTGAGCGCCCGGTCATACTCCGTCTTGGCCTTCAGGTAATCGACGCGGTTCTTCGCGAAACTCTTCATGGCCGCCACATATTCCACGTGCTCCTTGGCGTAAGCGGCTTTGGCCTTGAGAGTCTCCGCCTGCTTCGCGTCATAGGCCTGCTTGGCCTCCTCGTAGGCCTTCTTCTGGGCCGGAAACTCCTTCATGGCCGTGGCGTAATCCACCTCGGTCTTCTGGCGCTCCACCAACTGCTGGCGCAGCTCGGGGGTGTTCTCCGGCCACCAGGTGCAGGTGCTCGAGAAAAAGGCCACCACGTCCCGGGCCGGGTACCGGCCCGGCGCGGGAATGGCCAGCGTCCGCCAGCCGTCAAAGCTGATATACGACTCGCCCTTGTTGTCGCTTGAATTGCAGGAGCCGGCGTACTGGTTGCCGCACGAGGTCCAGAGGCGGCCTTCCGCATCGACGAGCTCGAACATCACGCGGCCCCAGCCGCCATTCCCCTTCACCCGCACGGTGAAGGACTCGACGAGATCCTTCAGCACCAGGGGCCGGGTGAGCTCGAGCTCGACGTAGCGCTGCAACAACTTGCGCGGATCGGCATCGTCCTTGAGCTCCACCTTCACGGTGCCCGCCCCGTCCTCCTTGACCATCTCGACCGCATAATCGCCCTTGATCCGGGGATAGTCCCAGCTCGCTTCCAGGATCTTGCTCGGCCCGGCAACCGCCTTGAACGGGGCGGCCCCGTCGAAGTCGAGAAGCACCTCGCCCGCCTCGCCCTTCCCCTCGACCGGCGTACGCGCGACCACGCCCTCGACGGCGGCGCCCGTGACAAACAGCGGCGTGTCGCACACGGACAGGCTCATCTTGCCATCCACGACCGGCGCGGAAAGCGTGTTCCCGTAGGCATCATAGACGATCGGCGTGCCGCCCTTGACGGCCACGGTCACCTCCTGCCGGCCCCGGACGCACCACACCGGATACACATGGCTGCCATCCGGCCGGGCGAAGTCGAGGATATGCAGCGACGTGCTCTCCTGCGCCACCCGGCCCGCGTACTTGGCCTGGTCCAGGATCTGCGTGAGCCAGGCGTACATGGCGTAGCCGGGCTTGGGGTTGATCTCGGGCTCGCGGAAGCAGAGCCCGCACATGCCCCAGTTGCTCCAGCGATAGTCGTCGGTGACGTCGCGGATGCAGCCGGCGGCGCACATCCGCTCCACGCCGTTGGCCAGCGCGAGCATGGCTTCGCGGCTCTGGATCACGGCCTGGGCGTGCAGGCCCAGGTTCCCGGGATTCGTGGCGTGATAGAGGGCCTCGGTGGTCCACACCGGCTTGTCTGTGTACCCGTATTTTTCCTTGGCCAGCTGCCACTGGTGCGTCAGGCCGAGCAGGCACAGCCAGTCGGGCTGCCGCTCCGGCTCCCGCATGAAGTTGGCCATCTCCGAGCCGAAATAGTCGAACGCATCCTTGGGCATCCCCCGCTTCATGTACTCCACGCCCACGCCGGGATAGTCGTTGATCAGGCAGATCTTGGCCTCCGGGTCGACCTTCTTGATGGCCTGGCAATACTTGACGACGTTGGCGAACTGGTCGTCGACCTTCTGCTTCTCGGCGGCCGGAAACTCGTAGGGAACACCGCCGAGGAGCTCGCTGTAGCGCCGCAGCATGGTATCCGAACTGCGCGATTCGTGGAGCACCTTGTAGACGCGATCGATGCCCTTCGGGCGGGTCTTGGCGTTCTCGCGCACGATCGGGGCCACCTTCTCCTCGAACTCCTTCTCGTTCCACCACCCCGAGGCGCGCTGGTAGCTGTTCGGGAGGTTGCGAATCGTGTAGGTGATATTGAACTGGTCGAACAGCTGCTCGGCGGTCGGCCCTTCCGCCTGGCCGCGGCCGCGCGCGTCGCCCCCGTAGGTCCAGCGCCATCCGCCTTTCCTGATCAGGCTGGCGATATCCCAGGAGTGCCGCTTCCCCTGCCCGTACATCGTATGCACGCCCCAGAACTCCCAGATGCCGAAGGGCGAGTCGGCCTGCGCCTTGCGGGTGTCCGGCGCGAGAACGGCGTAGGTGTTCCGGTAGACCTGCACGGGCAGGCCACCCGACTCCACCCCGATCTCCAGGTCGAACCAGCCGCGCTTCTTCCGCTCGGCCGGCATGACGGTGATGGCAATCTCCTTCGCCTCGCCTTTATCCAGGGTCACCGGCTGCTCCACCGTCCACTCGGAGCGCTGCACGTTGGACTCCTCCGCCGTGCCGGGCCCCGCGCTGCGGGCATACAGGCGCCCTTCGAAGCGGCTGGCGAGCCGATTGGCCAGGCTGACCTTGAGCGTGATCGACGATGTTTCGTAAAAGACGTTGCCGGGTTCGGTCAGCACGTAGGTGAACTCGACCGGGGCGCGCTCCGCCGTGGCGGAGACCACCACGACCGAGCTGGGAAGCCCCACCGGAACGCGTGCAAACTCGTTCGGGTCCGGCTGGTTGTGAAGGTCCTGCTTCTCGCGTGAAAACTCGAACGAGGTGTTATTGCGGAACCAGTAGTTGGCGCTGCGGGCCACCGGGAGGCGAAGGTGGTACAGCCAGCCCGCGCTTCCCTCCGCGAGCTTCACGGGCACGCGCGACACCAGGTACGGCGAGTCGCCGCCCCGGGAGAAGTCCGGCACATTGATCACCTCTTCGTCCATGACCCCCGCCCACGACACGCAATCGCCGTAGGAGAGCGTCATGCGCGGGACGGCGTCCGCCATCTGCCGCGAGTAGGCCAGCACATGCAGCCAGGCGTAGCTCTTCCCGGCCGCCGTTCCCACGGGGCGCTGGGCGCTGGGCGGCGTGGTGGTGAAGAACTTCAGCCGGCGTGAAAAATCGACGCCCTTCTGCGCGAATTGCACGTCGACGGGGCGCTCGCCCACCATGAACGGAACGCCGTCCACCGTGAGCAGCCCTTTCGGCAGGGAGGCCGGATCGAAGGCCGGGCAGTTCGTCGGGGAGCGATCCTTTTCCGCCGTGGCGGGCGCGCAGGCATCCAGCGGGAGAATGGCCATGGCGCGCGGCAGCGTGGTGACGGAGACGTTCCGGACGCGGGCGCCGTTCTGCAGCGTAAGCGTCAGGGGGCTATCGGCCGGGGCGAGCGGGGCAGCCTGCTTCTCCCCCGCGAGGGCGCCGGCCTGGACGGTGACGGCGAGGCCCAGCCGCCGAATGGAAAACGGAATCCACGTGACCTTGACGTCATTGGAAAGGACCGTGGCGCTCCGTATGCCCGCCTTACCGCCGACCGTAAGATCAAGGTTGTGCTTCTTTGCCGGGTCCAGCCGGACCGTCACCTTGACCTCCGGCACGGTGAAGGTGGAGCCGACCGCCGGCAGCAGGACCTCGCCGGCGATCATGTGATAGGCGCCGCTCCACGGCTCATTCATTTCGAAGGTGGCGGTATCCTTGCTGTTCGTGCCGCCCAGCTCGCCCCCGCCCCAGGGCTGCGTCGTCTGGCTGGATGCCAGCGGGACCGGCCGACTCTCCGGCACCGCCGCCCGCGCCTCGAACGATGAAAACAGACCGGCCCCGATTACGGCCGCCAACAAGACCGTTGCATTCCGCCCGGAGAAACCATTCCGCATAGCACTTCCTTTTCTAAACAATCACAACGTTATCATTTCAAGATTCAAAAATCAGGGCAAGAGCTAAATGGGCGACGGTTTGATTTTGAAATCAGGAAAACAGGAGAAACAAACAAAGCATTCCTGACTTCGTGAGTTACCGATAAATCAAGCCGAACCCGCGACAGCCGAACCCGTCCTTCCTGGGCATCGGCGAAGCGCCTCACCCAAAAGAACGACGACAGGCCCCTGTGAAAGGCCTCTCCCAACGAAGCCAGTCGCTACCGGATCATGATCAGCGAACCCGTCAGGGGCCTCCAGAGGATCTGGCCCCCTTCGTAAACGACCAAACTGGCGCTGCCCCAATCGTCATGGTAGGCCGAGTTCAGCGTCAGCGTATAGCCCTTGAGATAGAGGATAGAGTTCGTGTAGATAAACAGGTTTTTCATCGTCAGATTCCCTGTCAACTCCGCCTTCGCCCGGTTGCTCACCACCAGCGTGACCGGCGTCAACTCGCCCGGCGAGGCATAATCCAGAACAGGGAGCTGCGTGGCCGAGTTGGTGAGGACGAGCGCGCGGTCGGCGTTGTCGACAACCAGCCGCCCGTGCCCGGATTCCGATGCACGTTCCAGGTAAACGGTTCCCGGACCGGATGGATTAGCCGCGGCCGCGGAAGGCAGCCCCGCCGCGCTAAAGGTGACCTCTCCAAAGGACTCCGACTCCGTGAGCAGCACGGCAATGCGCCCGCCGCCGCCGGGAGAGCTGTTGTCCGAGCCGCTGGCGTCGCCCTGCGCATCAATCGAACCCGAGCCCTGCAGGAAACGGGTCTGGATGTAGACCGAGCCCCCCGCCGCGCCGGCGCATCGATACTCATTGGTCAGGCTGGTGCGCACGCTGATAACGCCAAACACCGTCGTGGTTCCGCGTACCACCAGCTCAATCGAACCTCCCCCCGATCGGGGCGTGTAAACCGCTCCGTTGAGCGAGTATATGCTGCCGCCGCTGCCCAGCGTCCGGGGCGCCCGCGCCGATCCGTAGACGTTGAGCGGCACCGTGGACGTAGACCCCTGCCCGCCCCGCCCGCCGTGACTGGCGCCCCTTTGACTCTGCCCGTTCACCGTTGCCGCCGGAGCCGGCCCCCTCCACATCCAATACCCCTTCGTGTTGGCTTCAATCGCGCCGCCCGCCTCCACGGTCAAATTTCCGGCCAGGTCCAGCCGCAGCCGGAACGTTTCCGCGCCCGGAACGGGATCGAGGTTGCCCGAATGCGAAAGCGAACCATTGGACGCCACCACCCAGTTGCCCGACACGCTCACGGGAATATCGAGACACAAGCTGTAATTGGAAATGACATACGGATTGGGAAAGGTCACCCAGTTGGTCCCGCGCAGGGCAATGGCCGCTCCTGCCGGAGCCGGCGACGCCGTGCGCCAGTTGGCGACCGCGGAGGCGCCCGCCCCCTGGATCTTCGCCGCCCCGAAATCGATCGTCGTATTCGTGTTGATACCCAGAATGCCCCGGTTCCGGATGATCAGCGCGCCCAGCGTATTCAAGTCATACTCGTTGATCAACGTGCAGGCGCCAAGCGGGTTGACCGACGTCAGGTTTCCATTGTCCACAATCATCGTTCCCTCTCCCGACGCCTGCCCGGCGGACTGAAGGTAGACCGTGCCAGCTCCCGCCGCAGCTACCCCGGATCCGCCGCCATACGCACGGCAGGCAACCGCCCCGAAAGCCGCGGAGTTGGTGAGTATCACGGCGATCCGCCCACCCCCGCCATTCCCTCCGGTGTAGGCGGACCCGCTCCCTCCCGCCGCATCAACCACGCCGGAGCCGTCCATCGCAGCCGCCTGAATGAAGATCGAGCCGCCTGCGGCGCCGCACACCCCGCTATTCCCTTTTGCGGTAATCGGACCATTGACAGAGGCTGTCCCGGTCACCTTCAGCAGGACAGCCCCGCCCCCGCGGCCCACCGCACCGCTTCCCAAATTGGTCGGATAGTAAATGGAGCCGTAGGTCGGGCCCGCGGCCCCCTGCGCCGTTCCCATCGAGCCCAGGCCGCCATGGCCCGCGCCCGTTGCCGTGCCTGAAACGCCGCCGGCCGAAGGGCCTTTCTGGGCATCAAAACCCTTCTGATCCACATTGATCGCACCCGCCGGGCCCACGGTCAAGTTTCCTCCCACGGACAGGGCCAGCCGATCCGACTGCCCCGCAACGCCGCTGTTGGCCAGATGCGTCAACACGCCGCCATTGACCGAACAATCCCCGGTGATCGACATATTGGTAAAACTCCCCTGACCGGGATACTTAATCAGGCAGGTGACCGTGCCCGTATAGCCGGAAGACAGCGTCAAGGAGCCCAGATCGGCGTTGACCACGTTCGCCGTGCAACCCGCAGGCCCCCGGAAGTCAAACTCGGCATCCTCCCCCGTCAGGGGCGCATGGCCCAGCGACCAATTGGTGGCCGTGGACCAGTTTCCCGTGCCGGTCCAATAGTTCTTATTGGCCGAAGTCGCCCCCATGCAGACCACGTAAACGGCTTTATTCACATTCGTCACAAACCAGGAGCCGCTCACCAGGAACGCGCTCGTGTCGAGCGTGACATCGGCCACATCAAGATTCACCGCCGACCCATAGGTCATCACCTTAAGGCTGTAATTCCGGTTGGTTTCGAAAGAAAGCGTCTGGCCCAGGGAATCCATCCGGAGAATCAGTTTTTTTCCGTCCGGAACGGAGGTCAGCGTATCGGTCACGAGAATCCGGTCATAATCAACGCCCGCCCCGGCATCGTTGTTGTCGATCCTGGAGATCTCGCATTTGACGATACCCCCGCCGCTCCAGGTCAGATTGCCCATCGTCAGCGTGCCGCCGGCCGTGCCGTCAACGCCGGGAGAGAGCATGCCTCCGTCAACGTTGGTCACGGTGCTCGAAAGAACGACGTTGCCCGCCAGCGTACCGCCATTGTTGACGCTCACCGCCCCCGATATCGTCCCGCTGCCCGCCAGCGTGCCGCCATTGTTGACATTCACCGCGCCCGTCCCAGTGGCGGAGCCGGTGGAATTGGACGCCTGCAAGGTGCCGCTGTCGATCGCCGTGACGCCGCTATAGGTATTCGGGCCGCTCAGCACCAACCGCGAGGTGGCGCTATTCTGCACGACACGGGTCACGTTGGAGCCGATAATCGTGCTGATCAGCGTATTACCGGATCCTGTGCCGGAGTTGACCACCCAGCCACCATTGACAATCGGGCGGCTGACGTCCGAAAGGGTGATGCCGTCTGAAACGGCGCTGTTATTCTCCAGCACT
>CAIKKV010000181.1 GCA_903828035.1 uncultured bacterium | reverse complement strand
GGCGAGGCGCCGCCCAGGCTCTCGGTGTGCCCCGAGAACAGGAACCGGGTTCCCTGGTGGAAGGCGATTCCGCTCTCCGGGTTCCGCCCGCCAGAGGTTTTGGCCCACTCCGGCTCGAAGGTGCTCTTGCGCAGCCGCGCGACCACCGCGTCGAAGTTCGTTTTAACCGGATCGAACGAAACGCCATACCACAGCTTCCCGGCCAGCGCGACGTCCGCCGTCAGATGCCGGCCGGCGACTTGCAGCTTCGTCTGGACCCGCACCGCGCCCGAGGTGGAGAGGTTCATGACAAGCGAACTGGCGATGAAGTTCGTTCCGCTGGGCTCGAGCAGGGTGCCGGCCAGGACAAGCGTGGCGTCTGGCTTTTCGGCCACGGACACCGGCAGCACCCCGGCTGTCGGGTGGCCGTAACTCCGCTTCCACGAGATCGAGCCGTCTCCCCCCGCCACCTTGAGCAGGACGATCCGGGAGTCGAACCCGGTCGCCAGGGACGAGGCCGCCAGCACGCTGCCGTCCAGGGTCTTTGCCAGCTTCGGGATCCCCAGGAAGGCGGTGGCATGGATCTTCTTCTTCCACAGCAGCGCTCCCGTGTCCTTGCCGGCCTTGAGCAGGACGGCGTCCCCCTCCGCGGTGCCGAACGACAGCACGTAGCCGTCCGCCAGTTCGATCGTGGAGCCGACCGCGTCGTCGTTTCCGACGTGGTACACCTTTCTCCAGACCATCTCGCCGGCGGAGCTGATTTTGATCAGGAGGACATCGCGCACATCGCCGGCGGACGTGAAGGAGGCGCTCGAGCCCCGGAAGAGGAAGCCGCCGTCGGCGGTCCTGGAAAACTCCGCGAGTTCATCCCGGGCGCCGCCCCACACCTTCTGGGACACCGTCCTCCAGGACGAGTCGAACTTGGCGAACAGCACGTTGAAGTTGGTCGCGGCCGGATTTCCGGCGCCGAAGGAGGCGGTGTGGCCGCCCACGAAATAGCCGCCATCCGCCGTGGGTTCGACGGTGAGGAGGTCGTTCCCCTTGCCGCCCAGCGTTTTGGCCCATTCCACGGCCCCGCTGGCGTCCAGCTTGGCGAAGAGGGCGTCCGTCTCGCCGGCGCCGTAGGACCGGGTTCCCGCCAGCAGGAAGGAGGCGCCGGCGGCGCCCGGGGTCACGCGGGCGGGGAACTCCTGGTCCGGCCCGCCATAGAACTTCGCCCAGGGGGCGGCGTGCAGCAGGCCCGGCAGGACCAGGCCCGCCAGGACCAGCAGCGCGATCCGCGGACTGTTTCTCATTGGCATGGGCGGCTCCTTTCCAGCCTCAAATGTCCGGCTGTTCACATAGTATGGGAGGAAAATCCGTAACAGCAAGACAATCAGGAGGGAACTGGCTCTAACGGCGAGGAATCGCCGCCTCCAGGCAGGACTGGCGCGATGGGCGGTTGCGAATTGACTCGGATAGTCCGCAAGGGCGGCGGATTCCCGTTAACATGGCCATAGTTCAAATTATCGTTCAAATGAGATTACAGTGCTTGTGATCGTTCAGCGCTTCATGGTACGTTTAACGTAGTATGTAGAGGGGTTTCATGAGTCGTCTAATTCCGATGATCAGGCGTTTTCCGGCCGTTATGGCGCGTGTCGGATTGGTTTCAAGCCTGCTGGGTGCCGCGATGACCGTCCAGGGGGCAACCTATGCCCGTCTGGATACGACCAACAAACTGGACTCGGCAGGGGCTTGGTTGCCGGCGGGTGGGCCTCCCGGGATAAACGATATCGCCAAATGGGATAGCACGGTCGCCACAGCCGCCAACTGCACGAACGGCCCGACCGCCAACTTCAAGATGGACTGGCTGGGCATTTTATATGGGGCGAGCAATCCCGGCGCGAATGTCTCGATTCCTGCTTCAGGGACAAGCACGCTTACCCTGGGCTCTGAGGGCATCAAATGGGCGCCGGCGGGAGGAACGCGGAACCTCACGATCGCGTGCGGGGTGGTCCTGACCAATTCCCAGTCGTGGACGGCCGGCGCCGGCCTGATCGTCTCCAACACGGGCGCCCTCACGCTCACGAACAAGAACCTGACCATCGACGGCGCGGGCACGGTTTCCATCACAAACGTGATCACCGGCGGCGGCACCATCACCATGAACAACGCCAGCGGGACGCTGCTCCTGTCCGGCCCCAACACGACTTCGTTTTTCGGACCCATCACGAATAACGCGGGTCTCCTCCGGATTGGACATATTGCCGCTCTTGGCTCGGCGGCGGGAGCCACGACCATCGCGGCCGGCGGCATGCTGGACCTGAACGGGCAGGCGGTCGCCATCCTGGAGCCCCTCTTCCTGAGCGGCGAGGGGCTTTCCGCGAGCGGGGCGGTGATCAACGCCAGCGCGACGGCGGCGTCGGTCGGCGCCGGCATCATCACGTTGCAGGGCGACGCCAGGATCGGCGGAACCGGCGCCATCACGCTGAGCGGCAACCTGACCAATGCCGCCTACACGTTGACCAAGGCGGGGACGAACTTGCTTATTCTGGGGGGAGCTAGCGGGACCTACTCCCAACAGATCATCGTGGCCAACGGCACGTTGCGGGCGACGAATGCCCTTGCGTTGGGCGCGACAAACGGCGGCGTGACGGTCAACAGCGGCGCTTCGCTGGACATTCAAGCGGCCGTGGGCGGCGAGGCGGTTTCGGTGGTCGGCGCGGGCGTGGGAACCAATGGCGCCTTGCAGAACAGTGCCGCCACGGCGGCCAGCCTGGCGGGACCGGTGACCCTGACGGGCGACACCTCGATCGGCGTGCTCAATACCGCCAACCTGGCGTTGCAGGGGCAGATTACGGGCGGCTTTGCGGTGACCAAGGTCGGCGCGGGCGCCGGCCGTCTTGTTTTCACCAGCGCCGCGAACAACTACTCCGGCGGCACGACGATCTCCAACGGCGTGCTGGCCGCGTCCAACAGCTGCCTGCCCTCGGCGGGGGGCCTTGTCATCAACGGCGGCACTTTGGCCGCGTTCGAATGCATGGACACTCCGTTTAACCGTCCCAGCGGAACCGGGGCCGGTAATGTGTCGATTCCCGGTGGTGTCAGCGGCTTTAACGGCGGCGTCACCAATAACGTGGTCAATCTGGGGCCCGGCACCGCCCTGACGTGGGGTGATGCGGCCTTCAATCCTTCCACCTTTGTCCTGAACTCGGCGTCGGCGATGTTTCCGATCAACTTTACCAATGCGGTCAACCTGGGCAGCTCCGTACGCAAGGTGCAGGTCGAACATCCGAGCCGTGTGGCCACGATGTCGGGCAACCTGACCGGGACGGGCGGGCTTGAAAAGCTTGGCGTGGGGACGCTGGTCCTGAGCGGCAATAACAGCTACAGCGGCGTCACGCGGGTGCTGGGGGGCGGCTTGACGCTGGGCAGCGCCAACGCCCTGCCGGGCGGCATCGACGTGAACGGCGGCGGCAGTCCACTGGTCCTCAGCGGCGTGCTGCTGTTGGGCAGTTCCGATTTCAAGCGGGGCCTGGGCACGGACACCAACCAGGTCCAGTGGGGGCCCGTCAGCGGCGGCTTTGCGGCGACGAATGCCGACCGGATCGTGAACCTGGGCGGGAGTTCGGACCCCGTCACCTGGGACATCGGCGGCTTTGTTTCCAACGGTTGCGCGCTGATGCTGGGCTCCATTTCGGGCAACAAGACCGTTGACTTCCAGAACCCGATCAACCTTGGGTCCGGCAGCGCCAAGACGGTTCAGGTGGACCAGGGCAGCGCCGTCATCGACGGCGTTCTTTCAGGGGTGATCACCGGAGGCTCCCTGGTCAAAAGCGGCTCTGGAACGTTGTTCCTGAGCGCCGTCAACTCTTATGAGGGTCCCACTGTTTTGAACGGCGGCGTCCTGCTGGTCACCAATCTGGCCGACGGCGGCACATCCAGCGGCATCGGCGCCTCGGATAATTCCATCACCAACCTGAAGGCGCAGACCGCGTCGACGCTCCGATACGGCGGCGGCACTGTGGAGATCGACCGCAACTTCACCATCACGGCCGGCGTGGCCCTGACGATCGACGTCACGAATGCGCTCACGACGCTTACGCTGAACGGCACCAACAGCGTGAACGCCGGAGTGCTGACAAAGACCGGCGCCGGAACGTTGAAGCTGAATGCGGCCCTCAATCATACCGGCTTGACCACTCTTTCCAGCGGTCGGCTGCAATATGGAATCGACAACGCGCTCAGCAGCGGCGGCCTGACGGTCAACGGGGCCGGCGCCGTTCTCGACATGGGCTCGTATACCGACGCCGTCGGGATCGTGACGCTGACCTCCGGTTCGATCCTGGGAGACGGGACGCTGGCCAGCAGCGGCAATTTTATATTCAACAGCACGGGGGCTTCCACGTGCAGCGTTGAACTGGCGGGGGCGGGAGTCCTCACCAATTCCGGCGCGGCCGTTAAGTTCATCCAGAATGCCGCCAACACGTTTTCCGGCAAGGTGTTCATGAATGGCGGTGCCGTGGAGATCGTGAAGCTGGCCAATGTGGGCGAGGCCTGCTCCCTGGGCCAGCCCGGTTCGTCGGCTAACGGGGTCATCTCCATCGGGAGCGTGGCGGTAGCCGGAATCCTGCGCTATGCGGGGGCCATCGACTCCTCCAGCGACCGGGAAATCAACCTGCCCGGCACGACGGGCGCCGCCACGCTGGATGTGTCCGGCCCGGGCAGCCTGGCGCTGGCCAGCAACGTGACCGCCACCGGCGCCGGCTCCAAGACGCTGACCCTGACGGGCTCCGGCGCGGGGCAGGGCGCCATCCGCGGCGTGATCCAGAACAACAGCGCCGCGAACCGGACCCATCTGGCCAAGACGGGGACGGGACTCTGGGTCCTGGCGGGCACCAACACCTACAGCGGCCTCACGACGATCAGCGCGGGCGTGCTGAGCGTTTCCAATATTGCAAACGGCGGCGTGGCCTGCAATATCGGCATGGCCGACAGCGGCGCGACAAACCTGGTCCTGGGCGGCGGCAGCTTAAGCTTCACGGCCTTGCCCGGCGAATACAGCACCGACCGCGGGTTCACCCTTACCAACAACTCGCGAAGCGAGATTGACATCACCAACGCCCTCGCGACGCTCATTATCCTGGGCACCAACACGGCCACCACCGGCAGCCTGATCAAGGACGGGGCCGGCACGCTGACCCTGGGCGGCAATTATTTGCACACGGGCGCCACGATTGTGAGCAACGGCACGCTGAAGGTGACAGGCACCCTGGCCGGGGCGGGCCCTGTCATGGTCAGCGGGGGAACCCTGAGCGGCGACGGCGCCTGCGCGGGCGCGGTGACCAATTATGCCGGCGGCAGCCTGGCTCCCGGCCTGAAGGGAACGCCCGGCGGCACGCTGCAGGTCGGCGGCTTGACGCTCAACGCCGGCAGCACGAATGTTTTTGAGCTCAGCGCGTCGCCCGCCTCAAACGACCAGATCGACGTGACCGGCGGCCTCACGGTCAATGGGGGCGATGTGGTGCTGGCGGATGTGGAGGGCCATCCCTGGGAGGTTTCCCGCGTCTACAATCTGATCCACTTTACGGGCGCGTTGACCGGCGATCCGGCTTCGCTGGTCGTCAAGAATCCCGGCGTCGGAAAGACCTATACCCTGTTTGTTGAAGACAATTGGATCAAGGTGCGGGTCGGGCCTCCCGGAATCATACTTCTGTTCCGATAGGCTCTTTTTTCCCATGTAGAAACAACCAGTTCTGGTGTCCCCAAATTGTGAATCTACGGACAGATGGCTGCTTTTCTGAATGAAGCCGTTAACGCTTGGCATCCGGGGGGGGCGCCTTGGGCTTGCCTGTGAATAGGGCGTAGAGAAGCGGGAGCACCGTCAGGGTGAGGACGCCCGCCACGAGGATGCCGCCCACGGAGGCGATGCCGATGCCCGCCCGGCTTTCGGAGCCGATGCCGCGGCTGATGGCGATGGGAAGCATGCCCAGGCCGGAGGCCAGAACCACCATCAGGACGGGCCGGAACTCGTCCGTCAGGGCCGTGAATAGGGCCTCGCGCCGATTCATGCCCTGCGCCAGAAGCTGCGCCATCCGGTCGACGATGAGGATGGCGGCGTTCACGACCACGCCGATCAGCATGAGGACGCCTAGCAGGACGAGGATGGTGATGGCGCTGCCGCTCCAGACCAGGGCCGCCACCACGCCGATCAGGCCCATGGGCAGCGTCAGCAGCACGAGGGCCGGGCGGCTCCACGACTCGAGGATGGCGGCCAGGGTCAGAAGCGTGAGGAAGGCGGCCAGCAGGATGGCCTCGCCGAAGTCCGCAATGGCTTCGCCCATCATTTCGCTTATGCCGGAGTTCGCGAGGGAATAGCCCGGGGGCAGCAGCTGCTTTTCGGCCACCGTGCGGGCGATGCCCTGGCCGACGGTGCTCATGGCGGCGCCTTTCTGGATGTCGCCCAGAAGCTTGACGGTGCGCTGCTTGTCGACCCGGAAAATCTGGACCTTGCTCATGGAGTCGACAACGTCGGCGACGGTTTCAAGGGGGATGGGGCGGCCGCTGGTTCCGGGGAGCAGGAATTGGCGGAGCTGCTCCTTGCCTTCCCTCTCGGCGAGCTTGACGCGGATGTCATAGGTGCGGTCGCCGAACTTGTAGCCGGCGGCCTTGATGCCCTCGATGTTGGCGCGGACGATGGCGCCGAGCCGGGCGGGCGGAATGCCGAGGTCGGAGAGGACCGGCCGCCGGGGGACCACACGAATTTCGGGCTTGGTGTCGCGAACAGTCGTCTCAAGCTGGTCCACGCCGGGGACCTTGCGGGCGGCAGCCTGGATGGCGAGGGCGGCGCGGTCGAGGGTGTCGAGGTCGTCCCCGGCCAGATTCAGGTCGATCTGGAAGCTTTGCCCGCCCATTTTGCCGGGAATGGCGGCGGAGACGAGGCAGTCGGTCTCATCGGCCAGGAGGGCGCGGATTTCGGAGAGCCGGGCAAGGATGCTCCAGGAGCGCTGGGTCTTGGGCGCGAAGAACAGCTCGATCTGCCCCATGTAAACACCCTCGCTGGCCTGCCCGCTCTGGGATTCGGCCTTGCCGGCCGTCGTGAGGACGTGGCGGAGATCGGAGAACTTCCGGAGGCGGTCCTGGATGCCGTTGAGCCGCGCGATGGTTTTTTCCAGGTCGTAATAGGCGGGCGTTTCGACGCGGACGAAGACGCGGCCGCGGTCGTCCTGCTCGAAGAAGCTGAAGCCGAGGCGGGAGCCGCCGAGCTTCATGGTCAGGAGGAAGAGGAGGAGGGTCCCCAGCACCAGGGCCAGGTTGATCCCGCGGCGTCCGGCGATGAAGCGAAGGCCGTTGACGTACCGGGTGGCGAAGGCCATGAATCCCTCGTCCCAGCGCTTCCCGAAGCGGAGGAAGGCGCTGTCCCGCTGCTTGGAAGCGGGCTTCAGGAGAAGGGCGCAGAGCAGGGGCGTGAGGGTGAAGCTGATGAAGATGGAGGCGGCGTTGACGATGAGCGTGGTGATGGCGAAGGGGGCCAGCACGCGGCCCACCAGGCTCGTCATCATGGCGATGGGGAACATGACGATGACATTCGTTCCGGCGGAGGCCAGGACGGCCACGGCCATCTCCGAGGTCCCGATCCGCGCGGCTTCCCAGTGATCGTCCATCACCTTGAACTTGGCGACGATGTTTTCGAGCACGACGATGGAGTTGGAGACGAGCACGCCGGTGGAGAGGCCGATGGCCAGCAGGGTGACGGTGTTGAGGCTCTGGCCGGCCAGCTGCATGAAGAACAGGCTGATGCAGATGGTGACGGGCATGGTGATGGCGACGATGAGCGTGGTGCGGATGTCGACCAGGAAGACGAAGAGGATCAGGGCGCAGAGCAGGACGGCCTCGAGGACGCTGGAGACCGCGGAGTCGACCGACGCCTCGATGTTGGCGGCCTCGTCGGAAACCCACTCGAGGGTCATGCCGCCGGGCAAGCCCTTCTGGATATCGGCGAAGCGCTTGCGCGACTCCTTCACGACGGAGACGATGTTGCCCTCGGCCTTTTTGACGATTTTGAGCACGATGCCCTGCCGCCCGTCGAGAATGGCGCGCTGGCGCACCTCGGCCGTCGCCTGGCGGACGGTGCCGAGGTCGCGGAGCAGGCGGCGCGCGCCGCCCCGGTTGGCGATCTCGAGGCCGGCGATGTCGGGGATCGCCTGGTAGTCGGCGTCGAAGCGGATGGTGACCTCGTCGCCCTTCTCCCGGATGCGCCCCCCGGGCAGGCTGAGGATGCCGCCTTGCAGGGCGGTGACAACGTCGAAGGAGGTGAGGCCCGCGGCCGCGAGCGCCTCGCGATCGAGCTCGACCCAGACTTCGCGCTCGTTGCCGCCGATCATCTGCACCTCCGCCACGCCCGGCACGGTGGCGAAGCGGTCGGCGAGCTTGTTGGCGGCGTAGTCATACAGGTCGTCGAGGGGCGCCTCGCCGGAGAGGAAGAGGTTGGCGATGGGCGCGGCGTTGAAGTTGACCTTCTGGATGACGGGCCGGTCGGCGTCCTTCGGAAGCCTGGAGAGGACCGTGTCGAGCTTTTCGCGGACGTCCTGGGCGGCGACGTCCACATTGACGGACAGGTTGAACTCGAGCGCGACCAGGCTGACATTCTCGAGGCTGGAGGACTGGATGTGCTTGAGCCCGTCGATGCCCGAGACGGCGTCCTCGATGTATTTGCTGATGTCCTTTTCAACGTCCTCGGGGGAGGCCCCCACCCAGGTGGTGCTGATGGAGACGTAGGGAATGTCCACCGCGGGCATGTTCTCGATGGAAAGCTTGCGGTAGGAGTTGAGCCCGAGAACGATCAGGGCGATGAGCAGGCAGCTCATCGCGATCGGGCGCTTGGTTGTGGCGGTGGCTAGGAACATGGCGGGCCTCCCGGCAGGGCGTTAGAGGATTTCGAGGGGGGCGCCATCCCGGAGCTGGGTCTGGCCCTCGGTGACGACGCGCATGCCGGGCTCGAGGCCGACGAGGATTTCCGTCCAGCCATCGTTCTGCCAGCCGGCGGCGACTTCAACCTGGCGGGCCTTTCCGCCCTGCGCGACGAAGACGATCGTTTTTCCCGCGCGCACGAGGAGGGCGGAGCTGGGGACGCCGAGGTGGCGGCGCGTTTCGAAGATCAGGGTGAGGCTGGCCATGGCGCCGGGCACGGCGAGGCCGGACGAGGCGCAGTCGG
>CAIKKV010000180.1 GCA_903828035.1 uncultured bacterium | reverse complement strand
CTGCACGGGATCCTTCACCTGCTCGAACCGGCGACGCCCCGGGGGCTGCGGCTTCCGATCGACTTTTTCCTCTGCTCCCTGGCCGATGACCGGAAGGAGCGGAGCGTGGGGGTCATCCTTTCGGGAATGGGATCCGATGGCACGCTTGGCATCAAGGGTATCAAGGAGAAGGGCGGCATCGTCTTTGTACAGGATCCGGTGTCGGCCAAGTTTGACGCCATGCCCCGCAGCGCCCTGGATACCGGGCTGGTCGATGTCGTGGCCCCCGTGGAGGAGCTGCCGGCGAAAATCACGGCGGTCCTCAAGCAGGCCCCCCTGCGGCCCCGGTCGGGGTTGGCGTTGGAGCGAAGGGCCCAGAGTGGCATCGAGAAAATATTCATCCTGCTGCGGGCGGCGACCGGGCATGACTTTTCCCTGTACAAGAACAGCACCGTGTACCGCCGGATCGAGCGCCGAATGGGCATTCACCAGCTTGTCCGGATCGTCGACTACGGCCGCTTTCTGCAGGAGAATCCCCAGGAGGTGGATTTGCTATTCAAGGAGCTCCTGATCGGGGTGACCAGTTTTTTCCGGGATCCGGTGGCCTGGGACCAGCTGGAAGACGAAGTCATTCCGGCGCTTCTGGGGGCGCGTCGAACCGCCAAGGTGCTGCGCGCGTGGGCGCCCGGCTGCTCAACGGGCGAAGAGGCGTATTCGCTGGCCATGGTGTTCAAGGAGGCGATGGGGAAAGTGAAGTCGCCCGTGGCGTGTTCGCTCCAGATCTTCGCCACCGATCTGGACCAGGAGGCGATCGACAAGGCCCGTCAGGGTTTTTTCCCGGTCAATATCGCCGCGGATGTGTCTCCGTAACGGCTTCGCCGGTTTTTCATCAAAGAGGAGTCCGGCTACCGGGTGGCCAAGGAGATCCGCGAGATGGTGATCTTCGCCTCCCAGAATCTGGTCATGGACCCGCCCTTCACCAAGCTGGATATCCTGGTCTGCCGGAACCTGCTGATTTACCTGACCTCGGATTTGCAGAAAAAGCTCATTCCCCTTTTCCACTACAGCCTTAACCCCGGCGGCTTCCTCTTCCTGGGCAGCGCGGAGTCGGTGGGCACCTTCACGTCCCTGTTCGCGCCCCTGAAAGGCAAGTCGCGGCTGTATCGGCGCATGGAGGCCGGCTTGCGGGTGGAGCCCCTGGAGTTTCCCCCGTCCTTCAATCCGGTCCATCAGGAATGGGTCGAGCGGCCCAAGGTTTCCAAAGCGCCTCCCAACCTCCAGGCACTGGCGGAGCAATTGCTTTTGCAGCGGTATGCCCCGGCGTTCGTACTGGTCAACGACAAGGGGGACATCCTGTTCATCAGCGGGCGGACGGGCAAGTACCTCGAGCCCGCAGCCGGCAAGGCCAATTGGAATGTGTTTGCCATGGCCCGGCAGGGGCTTCGCCATGAGTTAAGCAGCGCCTTTGAGAAGATCTCGCGTAAACGGGGCTCGCTCACCCTCTCCGGACTGAGGGTGGAGCACAACGGCGGGATGCAGGCGGTGGATGTCACGCTGCAGGCCATCGACGAGCCCGACGCCTTGCGGGGGATGGTGATGATCGTCTTTTCGGATGTTGCCAAGCCCGTTGACCTCCCCTTGCGGGGCAAGCAGAAGGGCCTTTCCGGCAACGGCCGCCTGGCCGAGGTTCGCAAGGAGCTCCAGCAGGCGCGCGAGGAACTCCAGGTGCTGCGGGACGAGATGCAGACCTCCCAGGAAGAGCTCAAGAGCACGAACGAGGAGTTTCAATCGGCGAACGAGGAGCTCCAGTCGACCAACGAGGAGCTGACGACGTCCAAGGAGGAGCTGCAGTCCATGAACGAGGAGCTGCAGACGGTCAACCATGAGCAGCAGGCCCGGATGGAAGAGCTGGCGCAGACCACCAGCGACATGAAGAACCTGCTGAACAGCACGGACATCGCCACGGTGTTCCTGGACAATGAGCTTCGTTTGCGGCGCTTCACCACCTCGGCCGTGAAGATCATCAACCTGATTCCCTCCGACGTGGGCCGCCCGATCACGGACATCACCACCAGCCTGCAGTATCCCGAGCTGCCGCAGGACGCGCGGGAGGTGCTGCGAACGCTGATTCCCGTGGAGAAGCAGGCCGTGGCGGGCGACGGGCGCTGGTTCTCGGCGCGCATCATGCCCTACCGCACGCTGGAGAACAGGATCGATGGCGTGACAATCACGTTTGCAAATATTACGGTTTCCAAGACGCTCGAGGCCTCGCTGAGGAAAACCTCAACGCTGATGAAAAGCATGCTGGAGTGCATCAGCGATGTGTTCATTGCGCTGGATGGCAACCTGGTGATCAAGAGTATCAATCCCGCGGCTGAACGCGTGCTGAACTGCAAGAGCGGCGTTGCGATCGGCCGGTTTCTTGGAGACATCCTGCCCGAGGTGAAAGAGCCTCTTTTCGAGGAGAAATGCCGTCAGGTCCTGAAGGAACAATCTTGTCTCGTATTTGAGGCAGAGCTCAAAACCCTTTCTCGCCCGGGCGTATTCACGGTCCGGATCTGTCCTCACGAGGAGGGCCTTTCGGTTATCCTGAAAGGCCCGGCGGATCGCGGGGAGGCTCCGGCCTCAAGGGGGGGG
>CAIKKV010000179.1 GCA_903828035.1 uncultured bacterium | reverse complement strand
GATCGAGTGGGATACCGACAGCGAGCGCGAGAAGCTCACCTGCGGCGCCCCCGGCAAGCCCGGAGAAGACACGCCGGAGCCGGAACCTGTCTGTGCCGAGGGTGAAAAGCTGGACAACGTCTGGGACGAAGCATCGAAATCCTACACGAACAAATGCATAGCACCGAAGAAGGGCGATCCGCCGGGCTGCGTCTATGGCGCACCGGGATGTTCCGGCTACAAGCCGCCGGATGTCTGCGTGCGGGGTGCGCCCGGCTGTGACGGCTACAAACCGCCGGACATCGACTTCAATGCGCCCAAGGAAAGGCAGCTTTCCTGGGGAGAAATCCTGGCCCTGAGCCCTCTGCTGCGGCAGAAGTTTTCCGCACTGTATGCGGATGGAAAGGCGCTGCTGAATTCCGTTGAAAGCAAGTTGCAGCAGGCCGTGGCGCTCGTCAAGAGGCGAGGCGAACTTGAAAAGTCCCTGGACAAAGCCTGCCACACCGAGATCGACATGAATCGCTTGCAGCGGGATCCGCTGGCGACAAAACTCGTCGTCACGAATGCCTTTGGTCCCGAGAGCGGCGACCTCGAACTGCTCGATCCGGTAGAACTGGCAGCAGGCATCCTGGCCCTGCGCAACCAGTCGGCCGGCGCGAAATCTGCCCTCCTGCGCATGAAGACGACCCGTGCGCAGTACCAGGCCACCCGCAACGTCATGGACGGCCTGTTGGCGGATTGGGCGACATACAGGAATCGCTATGACGGCTGGTACAAGAAGAACCAGACTTCCATCAAGATCCTGAATGAAAACCTGTCCTCCGTCATCTACGCAACCCAGTCGCAAATCGCCTCGGGCACCGGTCCTGCAGAACTGCCGGATTTCTCGACCCAGCGGCTCGAAATCCTGACCGAGATGAAACCGGGCGATTCCTGCCTGGAACTGGAAAGGACTATGGACACGATCGAATCCCGCCTGATCAACGCGGACGGCGTGTTAAAGGCCATGAACAGTTCCTATCCGGGGCTTTTGAAATCGGTGCAGGCATTGCAGGCGCGCCTTAAGGAAATGGAGTCGTACATCGCGAGGCCGTCGGGGCTTGCAACAGCGGGCGACGACGTGATCAAACGGCTGGCGGCTGACGTTGCCGGCAAGGAAGGCGGACTCCTGGGCAAGGATATCCAGGCGCAGGCCAAGCAGCTTCCCCGCAATCAGATAAAGGGTGCCGACGGCAAGATTCGTGATGCGGCCGACAAGCGCGTGGTGTTTGCCTTGACGGACATGTTGAAGAAGGAACCTGAAACATCCAGACAGCTTGGCAACCTGCTCGCCATGGAAATGGGGCGCCGGCTAACGAGACCCGACGGTGACCCGAGGCCTCCCCTGTCCCCGGGCGGCCCGCCGGCACCGCCCGCCGGCGCGTCGCCCGGGCACGCGCCGCCTGGCGCAGCGCCCGCAGCGTCAACCCCGCCACCGGCAGCGGCTCAGAGTGCTCAGGCAGGAGCGGCGACTTCCGTAGCGGGACGCAAGACCGCCGCAGAGCCCCCTGGTCGGGCCGTGGCCGCCGACGAGGGGTTCCCGGATCAGCCGTCCGGAATGACCCCACTGGCCGCGGCCAAGCCAGGCCAGCCAGACCAGAATATTGCGCTGATACGCGAGCTGTACCAGAAATTTGTTCAGGCTTACCAAGCGAAGAACCTCGGCGGCGTGGTCCGTGCAATGATCCCGCAGTGGCAGGCATCGGACGGCTCGGGAGTGAGCGAACTCGAGGACACCTTGCGCAACAGCTT
>CAIKKV010000178.1 GCA_903828035.1 uncultured bacterium | reverse complement strand
GCCGCCGACGGCCAGCAGCAGGGTGCGCCACCGCACGAGCGTTCGGCCGATGCCGTCGAGTTGTTCCCGGAGGGGGCTCATTTGACTTCTTCCAGGCTCACGTCGTCAATGTAGAGGGTTCCCTCGGAGCCGAAGATGGCCACGATGTGCACCACGAGGAACTCCATTTTGGCGAGCTTGTCCACGGCCAGTTCCGAGGGTTTTTCGGCCGGGAACACCACGCTTGCGGTCTGCCAGCTTCTTCCCACGGGGGAGTGCGTGCCGCCCTTCACGCTGCCGAAATAGACGAGCTCCCCCTTGAAGCATTTGCGCAATTCGGAGATGTCCGGATCCGGGTGGGGCTTGACGCCCGGGCGCCACTGGTAGCCCTCCACGAGCGTGCGGGTGAAGGGGCCGGCCGTCCGGGCCGAGAGGGTGAGCCGGAACCGCTTGCCGGGCTTGACCAGCACGGGGAAGCTGTCCACCTTCGTGCCCTGTCCGGCGCCGGTCAGCATGTCCTGGGTGCCGAACAGGGCCAGCACGCCGGTTCGACCGTCCAGGCGGGGCTCCACCTTCACATGCGTGTGGTTGTTGAAATACCAGCTTTCGCCCTCCTTGTCGTACTTGTATTTCCAATGGGTGAGCGGGTCCCCGGAATTGTCGAAGCTTCCGTTGGCCAGCAGGTTGGAAGAGGCCTGCGCGGCGGGCAAGAGCGTGGAGGCCAGCAGCAGAAGGGTGAAGAGTAATTTCATGGCGGTTCCTTGTTTGGTCGCTAGACCAGGCCTTTTACCTTTCTGACGATCCAGTCTACGGCTAAAAGGCCCAGGAGGCAAGCCAGCACGGGGATGGTGTTCCAGAGGGAGGAGAAGCGCACCAGGGCCTCTTCGCGCGGCTTGACCGGACTCGACGCCAGGGCTTCCGACACCTCGGCGGGCTCGAGGAACCGCCCGCCGCTGGCCGTGGCCAGCGTGCGGAGCGTGTCGAGGTCCGGCGGCCGGGGGAGCGTCTCGGGCGTGTAGGGCTTGACAAAGAACGAGTAGGAGGGCGAGGCGACGGGCGGGCCTTTGACGGTGGGGGTCGAGGCCACGGCCCGGAAAAGCCCCGGCCCTTCGGCCTGGAAGCGGACGGAGTAGGTGGCGGCGGCGCCGGCGGCGCCGGCGGTGACCGTCTGGCGGGTCATGACGAAGGGAAGGGCGCGGCCGTCGGGCGCCTCAATGGCGCAGGTGAGCGAGTCGGGCGGCGCATCGGCTTTTGAGAGGGCGCTGTAGCGGGCGTTCAGCGTGAGGGACTCGCCCAGGTAGAGGTTGGCGGCGTCGGCGAACAGGTCGATTTGAACCGGGGCGGCCTCGCTTTCGGCCGGCAGCAGCCAGTTGAGCATCTGGTTCCAGAATCGGAAATAGGAGTCGGAGGTGTCCTGCCGCTCGAGCTGCCAGCGCCAGAGGGAGTCGGTGAGCAGGGCGAGCACCTTCCCCTGGCCGAACCGCTGGAAGACGACGAGTGGCTGGGAGCCGACTTCGGTCTGGGCCGAGATCAGCACCGTGGCGGCGGGGGCGGGCTGGGAGCCGGGAAAGACGGAGAGAACGGGCGGCAGGCGCGAGAGCCAGGCGGGGTCCCCGGCAAAGGCGGGGTGCGCGCGCCCCTCGGAGGAAGCGGTGAGCGTGAAACGCCCCTCGAGGGCGGGCGCCGAGGCGCCCCGCTGCACGGGAAGGAGCTTCCCGAGGGCGGTGGCGGAAAACCCTTTCGCCCCCCAGCCGAGCGGCCCTCCCAGGAGCACCAGGCTTCCGCCTTTTTCAACAAACTTGACCAGGGCGGCATCCCGCCCCCCGCCCAGGCTTTCGGCGTCGAGGTCGCCCACCACGATGATGCGGAAGTTGGCGAGCTGGCTTTCGGTCAGGTCGAGCGTGGCGGCGCCGCGCGTGCCGTAGGAGAAGAAACGGCCGTCGGGGCCGCGGATAAAGGCGAGGGGGGTCAGGGTCGCGATGCCCCGCAGCACGCGGACGAGGTACTTCGATTCCCAGCGGGGCACGCCGTCGATATAGAGCAGCCGGTTGCGGGTGTCCATGACCTGCACGGTGGCGGCGTAGCGGTTGTCGTTGGTCTGGATCTCGCCTTCGAGCGGCTAGAGGCGCACCTCGTAGGTGAAGAGTCCCACGGCGTCATGCTGCAGGGGGAAGACCACCTCGCGCGAGCCGCCTTCGGCCGGAAGCTGGGTGGGCACTTCCTGCACGGGCTCGTGATCGCGCAGGAGCTTGACGGTCAGCAGCTTTCCGCCGCAGCCTTCGCCCGAGATCGTGGCCTTGAGCTCGCTGTTCCAGCCCACGGTGACCCGGCTTGGCGTGTCGAGGCCGTCCACCCGCACGTCGGGCGCAACCGCCCAGCTCACGGGCGGCTCGAGGCGGACCGTATGGATGGGAAAGGGCCAGGACTGGCGGGTCCAGAGGGGGGACGATTCGCGGGTGTCGAGCCCGTCCGAGAGGAGCAGCACGCCCACGACGTCCTGGCCGCGCAGGCGGTCGAGGAGGCGGCCCAGGCTGTCCCGCAGGCCCGTGGCCTGGCCGGTGGAGGGAAGCCGGTCGGCATCGGCCGGATCGAGGCGGGAGCCGAGCTCGCGGTCGAAGGGATAGAGGTCGATCGTGGCGCGGGCGGCGACGACGCGCACCCAGTCCTGCGTCAGCAGCGAGCGGGCCACCGCATGGCGGGAGGGCACGGCCGGGGAGGGCGTGTTGGTCATGCTGGCCGAGGTGTCGAGCGCGATCAGGAAGCGGGGGCGGATGAGCTCCTGCTGGGCTTCGCGGGCCACGGGCAGGAGGAGGCACCAGCCGAGAACGGCGAGAAAGGTGATCCGGACGGCCGCGAGGGCGGTCTGCAGCCAGGAGAAGCCCGGCCAGCGCCAGATGGACAGCAGCAGGGTGGCGACGGCGATGCCCAGGGCGACGGCGATGGCGACCGCGGGCGGCGTGTGTTCGAATAGCCAGTCGGGCCGGATCATGGCGCCTCCGGGGCCGAGTCGGAGCCGCGGACGCGGCCCGAGGGTTCAACGGTCATGTGGGTGGAGAGCCGGACGGAGCGGCGCACGGCCCGGGCCGCGACCAGGCTCTCCAGGATGGCGCACAGCAGGGCCAGCCAGAGGAACAGCTCCGCGAGCGGGGTGCCGATGCGGTGCTCCTTGACCCGCTGGAGGAGGTCCTCGCGGGTGCGGGCCGGACGCAGGTCGCCCAGGCCGGGAAGCTTCACCACTTCGGCTGTCCGGATGGGCGTGAGGTCGGACTCGGCGCGGGGGAGGTTGACCGCGAGGACGGGGGCGTTGTCGGAGGAGAGGCGGTAGATCCCGGTCTGGAGGAGATTCTCAACCATGCAGAGCTCGCGCCGGTCTTCCCGGACGCGCCGGACGGGAAGCATCGCCCCGGACGGCGCGCCCAGGTTGAGGTCGCCGCTGAACGGGGCGAGGATGTCCGTCACCTCCTGCAGCGGGGAGGGGTGGACGTACAGGCGGCCGGCGGACACGCCGGTGCCGTAAAGGGCGATGCGGTGGATGAGCGGGAGGAAGAAGGGGGAGAGGGGCAGGGTGCTCCAGCCGCGGTCGGCGCTGACGGAGCAGACCAGGATCCGGCCCCGGCCGAAGGGGCGGGAGAGGAGGAAGGGGTCCTTGTCGCCCAGGCCGATGACGGTTTCGGCGTCCTTTTCGAGGGCGCCGAACTCCAGGCGCCGCTGCACGGCGATGGCGGGGGTGGAGCCCGGCGGGAGGCGCATGCCGACGAACAGCGGGTCGTCGGGCCTCAGCAGGCGGAGCAGGCGCGCGGAGTCCTGCAGGGGCTGCTCGCGCACGCCGAGGGGCTTGGCCGGAAGGCAGGACCAGGCCTCGTAGTCGGCCGGCGCGCCGCGGTCGCCGGGGAAGAGGACCGCCACGCCGCCGTTCCGGAGGTACTGCTCGAGGGCGGTCAGGGACTGGCCCGACAGGGGCGCGGCGTTGCAGAGGAAGAGGCAGGCGTAGTCGGCCAGCCGCTCGCCGTCGAGGGCGTCGGGCTCGACGGTCTTGACGTCGAGGGCCGAGTAGACGGTGCCGGGGGCGAGGGCGCGCGAGATGAAGAAAAGGTCCTGCGGGCGGCCCGCCACCAGGACGGGAAGCTGTTCGCGGGCCACCGCGACGGCGTAGAAGGTGTCGTCCGCGGCCAGGGGATCGGGCGGCAGCTCGATGCGGACGACATGGCGGCCGGCGTCCATGGGAGGGAGGGTGAAGAGGATTTCCTGGCGGGCGCCGTCGCCCGGGTCCACGGTGCGGCGCGAGGCCTCGCGGTCGTCCACGAGGAGGGTGGCGGAGGTGGGGCGGCTCGCGCCGCTGAACGCCACGGTCGTCTTGAGCTTGGCCGGCTGGCCCGCGCGGATCAGGCCGGGATCGATTTCAAGCGTCACCGGATAGGCGTTCTCGGGGCTTTCCGACCCGGCCAGGAGGGCGAAGAGGGCGATTTTCGGGTCGGGCTTCCAGGGGTCCGCCGCCGCGTTCGTGGCGGCCCCCGCGCCCGGCGCGTTGTCCCTAAAATCGGACCACGAGAGCGCCTGCCCGTCGGTGAGCAGGTAGACCTCCTTCTCGCGGCTTCCCGACTCCCGGAGCGAGTTGCAGGCGGCGCGCAGCGCGATCCTGAGGCGGGCGGCGCCCGTCCCGGGCTCCTGGGCGCGCAGCAGCGAGAGGGCGAGCTCGAAGTCGCCGCTGGGCTGCTCGAGGATCGGCTCCACGCCCTCCTTGGCGAGGAAGAGCGTGACGCGGTCGCCGGGGCTGAGGCCCTGGATCAGGTCCGCGGCGGACTGCAGGACGGAGGGCCAGACCTTGAGCAGGCCGGACTCGTACCGCATGCTGGCGGAGGCGTCGAGCACCAGGGCGACGTCGCGGCGGGAGGCGCCGGCCCAGCGGCCGAGGCCGGCGGCGCGCATGACGGGGCCGGCAAAGGCGAGGGCGAGGAAGAGCGCGAGGAGCGTGCGCAGGAGCCAGAGCAGGAAGTTTTCGAGCCGGATGCGGCTGGTCGATTTCTTCTCCGCGAGCTTGAGGAACCGGAGCGTGCTGAAGGGGACGCGGACGACGCGCCGGCGCTGGAGCAAGTGCAGCACGAGCGGCAGCATGGCCGCGACGCTGGCCCACAGGAACGCGGCGTTGAGGAAAGTCCACATCGTTCAGGTCACTTGGAAAGGCGTTTGCGTTCTTCGAGGTAGGCCCGCGCGAAGAGCTCGGGGCTCTGGTCCGTGCGGGCGAGGCGGTAGTCGATGTTCAGCTCGGTGCAGGGCTTGCGGCAGTCGTCGAGGAAAGCGGAGAAGGCGCGGCGGTAGTCCGGGGCGAGCCGGCGCGGATCGATGGGCAGGCGCTCGCCGGACTCCAGGTCCTCGAACTCGGCGCCCTGGGTGAACGGGAAGTCGATTTCCGCGGGATCGAGCACGTGGAACAGGATCACGTCGTGGCGCTGCTTGCGGAAGTGGGCCAGCGCCTGGCGGAGGGCGTCGCCCTCGTCGAAGAGGTCGGAGAAGATGACGATGAGGGCGCGCTTGCGGACCGTCTCGGCCACCCGGTGGAGGGTGGCGGCGGTGGCGGTGGCCTTGCCGGGCTTCTGCTCGGAGAGCACGCTGAGCAGGTTGTCGAGGTGGCGGTAGGAGTTGCGGGCGCCCATGGAGGCGGTGACCTTGTCGCTGTAGAGGTAGAGGCCCACCGAGTCCTTGGAGCGGAGCACGACGTAGCCGATGGCGGCGGCCAGGCGGCAGGCGAAGACGTATTTGCTGCCGGCGGCGCCCGAGCCGTAGCCCATCGAGGCGCTGCGGTCGATGACGAGGTAGACCCGCAGGTTGGTCTCCTCCTCGTAGCGGCGCACGAAATAGCGCTCGGTGCGGCCGAAGACCTTCCAGTCGATGTGGCGGGGGTCATCGCCGGGGAAGTAGGACCGGTGGTCGGCGAACTCCGAGCTGGCGCCCTTGAGGGGGCTGCGGTGCCGGCCGGCCAGGTTGCCCTCCACGATGGAGCGCGACTGGAGGGCGAGGCGGCCGAGCCGCTGCAGCTCGTCGGGCGAGAGGAAGGAGGCGATTCCGCGGGACATGTCAGTTTCCGGGTTTGAGGGGGAGGAACACGTAGTCGCCGTTTGAAAGCAGAAGCGCGTGGGGGCCGACCTTGATGAGCGCGAGCCCGTTCCAGGATTTCCCTTCGGAGACCATGGATTTTTCGGCCGGCTTTTTGGAAAGGGTTTCGAAGGTGACGACGGGCGTGGATCCGGCCGCGGTGGAGACGCCCAGCGGGCGGATGGGCAGCTCCAGCGGCCAGGGGCGGTCGAGCGCGGCGGCGAGGTCGGAGTCGGCGCCGAGTCCGGGGCTTTGCAGGTCATAGCGCTGGGCGTCGGCCTTGAGGAGCTTCAGGGCGCGGGGCTTGTAGGTCCAGGGGCGGTCCCAGCGGTCTTTCAGGGGAGGCCGCGGCGGGGGGAGGGCGTCGAGCGACTCGGGAAAGCGGAT
>CAIKKV010000177.1 GCA_903828035.1 uncultured bacterium | reverse complement strand
GGGCTCGATGGCAGCAATCCGATCAATATCAGCCAAGCCTCTGGCAAAATCAGTGGTACGAATGACTATATTGGCACTGCATCACCGGATGCGACGCCGTATCCCCTCATCCATGAAGATATGTGCAAAGCCTGCGGACGCTGCATCGCCTTCTGCCCGAAAAAAGTGCTCCGCTTCAAGACGACCCTGAACCGGCGCGGCGTCAAACCGGCGGAGTACGCCGGCAGCGGCTGCATCGGCTGCGGCCACTGCTTCTACAACTGCCCCGAGCCCTTCGCGGTGGAAGTGCACAGCCCGGACAAGAAAAAATCATGATCAAGTTCGTCAAAGGCAACGAGGCCGTGGTCATCGGCGCCCTGTACGCCGGGTGCGACGCCTTCTTCGGCTACCCCATCACCCCGGCCAGCGAAATCGCCCACGCGGCCTCCGAATATTTCCCGGCCGTGGGCCGCGAGTTCCTCCAGGCCGAATGCGAAACGGCCTCCATCAACATGGTCTATGGCGCCGCCTCCGCCGGCAAGCTGTCCATGACGGCCTCGTCCGGCCCCGGCATCAGCCTGATGCAGGAGGGCCTCTCCTACATGGCCGGCGCCGAGCTGCCCGGCGTGATCGTCAACATCCAGCGCGCCGGACCCGGCCTCGGGAACGTCTACCCCGAGCAGGGCGACTACAACCAGGCCGTCCGCGGCGGCGGCCACGGCAACTACCACTGCCTGGTGCTGGCCCCCGGCAACGTGCAGGAGATGTGCGACCTCACCCTCCGCGCCTTTGCCCTGGCGTTCCGCTACCGCAACCCGGTCATCGTGCTGTCCGACGCCGTGCTCGGCCAGATGATGGAAACCCTCCGGCTGCCGGAAGGCGAGCCGGCCCGCCCCGACACGCGCTCCTGGGCCGTCCAGGGCACGGCCGGAACCCGGTCGCACCTGATCACCTCGATTTACCTGAACGCCCCCGCGCAGGAAGAGCACAACCTCCGCCTGCAGGCCAAGTACGCCTCCCTGCAGCACGAGGCCGACGCCGAGCTCTACCGGGCCGACGACGCCACCGTGCTGCTGGCCGGCTACGGCATCTCGAGCCGCATCGCGCGCTCCGCCGTGGACGCGCTCCGCGAGCGGGGCGTGAAGGCCGGCCTCTTCCGCCCGATCACCCTCTATCCCTTCCCGCGCGAGGCGCTGCGCCGCGCCGCCGCCGGGCGCGACCTGGTTGCCGTGGAGCTCAGCTCCGGCCAGTTCCGCGACGATCTCGCCTTCCAGCTCGGCCGCCCGGCCGAATCCATCCGCCTGATCAACCGGATGGGCGGCATGCTGGTGACCGTGGATCAAGTCGTCGAGCAGCTGTCCGCCCGGCCGGGCTGACCCCAGGAGTTTTCATGCCCGTCAAAAAAGCAGTCGGTTTCTACGAGTCCTTCGACCGCAGCGGGTCCGCCACCCGCCACACGCACTACTGCCCGGGCTGCGGCCACGGCATCCTGCACAAGCTGATCTGCGAGGCCCTCGTCGACCTCGGCCTCCAGGACCGCAGCGTCATCGTCAACCCGATCGGCTGCGCGGTGTTCGGCTACTACTACTGGGACGCCGGCAACATCGGCGCCGCGCACGGCCGCGCCCAGGCCGTGGCCACGGCGCTCAACCGGACGCTCCCGGAGGCGGTCGTGATCGCCTACCAGGGCGACGGCGACCTGGGCGCCATCGGCTTCAACTGCACCTTCCAGGCGGCCGGCCGCGGCGAGCACGTGGCCACCTTCTTCGTGAACAACGCGACCTACGGCATGACGGGCGGCCAGATGGCGCCCACCACGCTGCTGGGCCAGAAGACCGCCACCTCGCCCGCCGGCCGCTCCGCCGCGCACGAGGGCTACCCGCTGCACGTCTGCGAGACGCTCAACCAGCTCCAGGCCCCCGTCTACATCGAGCGCTGCTCGCTGGCCGACACCAAGCGCATTCTCCAGGCCCGCAAGGCCGTGCGCAAAGCCCTTGAAATCCAGCGCGACGGCAAGGGCTACGCCTTCGTCGAGCTCCTCGCCCCCTGCCCCACCAACATGGGCATGGACGCCATGCAGTCCGCCCAGTTCACCATCGACCAGCTGGAGGCCGAGTACCCGCTGGGCCTGCTGCGCGACCGCTCCGCCGAGGCGACCGCGCGGCCGGCCCGGGCCGCCGCCCCCTCGCCCTCCGAGTTCTTTGCCGGCGCGCACCCGAAGTCCGACCCCCGGCCCGATCCCGCCTTCACGGCGCGGCGCATGAAGTTCGCCGGCTTCGGCGGCCAGGGCATCCTCAGCCTCGGCATCGTGCTGGCCGAGGCCGGCCGCTTCGCCGGCCAGTTCACCTCCTGGTTCCCGAGCTACGGCCCCGAGCAGCGCGGCGGCGCCGCCGCCTGCGCCGTGATCATCAGCGGCACGGCCATCGGCTCGCCCGACGTGGACAAGCCCGACGTGCTCGTGTGCATGAACCGCCCGTCGTTCGAGAAGTTCCTCCCCGCCATGCGGCCCGGCGGGCTCGTGGTCTACGACGCCACCATCCCCGCTCCGGCGGCCCCCCCCGCGGGCGTCCGCCTCGTCGCCGTGCCGGCGACCGACCTGGCCGGACAGCTGGGCGTCTCCCGCGCCGCCAACACGGTCATGCTGGCGGCCCTGGCCCATCTCAACGCCTCGGGCCTTCCGCGCGAGCGGCTGCTCGAGGCGCTGGACGAAAGCTTCGCCAAGAAGCCGAAGCTCATCCCGGTCAACCGGAAGGTGTTCGAAGGGGCCCTCGCCTGGTGCGAAGCCCACCTCAAGTAACGCGGAGAGGCGCATGAAAAACCAGCGGCAACAGATCGCCCTGCGGATCAAGGGGCTGCGCGAGGCGGCGGGCCTGCCGCTCGCCCGGGCGGCCGGAGCGGTGGGCGCCGCGCCCGGGGCGTACGCCCGCTACGAGACCGGCGAAGCCGATGCGCCGCTCGGCGTCATCTCGCAGCTCGCCGCCCTCTTCAAGGTCGACGCCGCCGCCATCCTGACCGGGGGCGACGCCCACGCCCACGCGTTTTCCGTCACCCGCCGCGGAGCGGGCCCGTCCGTCGAGCGCCGGCGGGCCTACCACTATGAAAGCCTCGGCGCCGGCTTCGCCCGCCGCGTCATGGAGCCGTTCCTGGTCACGGTCCAGCCCAAGCCCGGGGCGGAGCTGGAGCAGAACGCCCACCCCGGCCAGGAGTTCACCCTGGTCCTGAAAGGCCGCCTGAAGCTGGTGATCGCCGGAAACGCCGTGACCCTGAAGGCCGGCGACAGCATCTACTTCGACTCGGCCCTCCCCCACGGCATGGCGGCCCTGGGCGGAAAGCCCGCGCGCTTCCTCGCCGTCATCACGACCCCGCAACACCCCCCGGTGCCATGAACTGCAACCTGCTGGACACCCTGCTGCCCCGCGCCGACTTCGCCTCGTACGAGGAGTTCGCCGCCCACTACCGGGTGAACCTGCCCGCCGCCTTCAACTTCGGGTTCGACGTGGTCGACGCCCTGGCGGCCCGCGATCCGGCCGGCCGCGCGCTCTGCTGGTGCAACGACGCCGGCGCGCAGGCCGACTTCACCATGGCCGACATCAGCCGCCAGAGCGCCCGCGCGGCCAACTGGTTCCGCTCCCTGGGCATCCGGCGGGGCGACGCCGTGATGCTCATCCTGAAGCGGCGCTACGAGTACTGGTTCGCGGTGATCGGCCTGCACAAGCTCGGCGCCGTGGCGATCCCGGCCACGCACATGCTGACGAAAAAGGACCTGGCCTACCGGATCAAGGCCGCCCATGTCAAAATGATCGTCTCGGTCAACGAGCACGCCATCGGCGCCGCCATCGACGAGGCCGTGGCCGAAAACCCGGTGGCCCGTCTCGCCGGCGTGGGCGAGCCCCGTCCGGGCTGGCTGGACTTCAAGGCGGGCCTCGCCGCCGCCTCCGACACGTTCGGGCGGCCGGCGGGCGCCGACGCCATCGACTCGGAGCGGGACATCATGCTGCTCTACTTCACCTCCGGCACCACCGGCATGCCCAAGATGGTGCAGCATAACTTCTTCTACCCCCTCGGCCACATCCTGACCGCGCGCTACTGGCAGGACTGCCGCACGGGCGGCCTGCATTTCACCATCGCGGACACGGGCTGGGCCAAGGCCTCCTGGGGCAAGCTCTACGGCCAGTGGATCGCGGGCAGCGCGGTCATGGTCTACGACATGGACAAGTTCGTCGCCCGGCATGTGCTCCAGGTCATCACGCGGCACCGGGTCACGACCTTCTGCGCGCCGCCCACCATGTACCGGTATTTCATCAAGGAGGACCTGAAGGCCTTCGACTGGTCGCACCTCAAGCACTGCACGGTGGCGGGCGAGCCGCTGAACCCCGAGGTGTTCGAGCAGTTCAAGGCGGCCACGGGCCTGAGCCTGCGCGAAGGGTACGGGCAGACCGAGATGACCGTCACGCTCGGCACCTATCCGTGGATGACGCCGAAGCCCGGCTCCATGGGCCGGCCGTCCCCGGGGTACGATGTGGACCTGCTCGACGAGCACGGCAAGCCCTGCGAAGTGGGCCAGGAAGGGCAGATCGTGGTGCGCACGCAGGCGCGGCGGCCGATCGGCCTCTTCGGCGGGTACTACCAGGACCCCGGCCTCACGCACAAGGTCTGGCGCGACGGCATCTACTACACCGGCGACATGGCCTGGCGCGACGAGGACGGCTACTACTGGTTCGTGGGCCGGTCCGACGACGTGATCAAGAGCTCCGGCTACCGGATCGGCCCGTTCGAGGTGGAAAGCGCCCTGCAGGAGCATCCGGCCGTGCTGGAGTGCGCCGTGACGGGCGTGCCCGACAAGGAGCGCGGCGCGATCGTCAAGGCCACCATCGTGCTGGCCCGGGGGCACGAGCCCACCGACGCCCTGAAGAACCTCCTGCAGGAACATGTCAAGACGGTGACGGCGCCGTACAAGTATCCCCGCGTCATCGAGTTTGTGAAAGAGCTGCCGAAGACCATCAGCGGCAAGATCCGGCGCGTGGCCATCCGGGACGATGACCGCAGCCGGCATCACGCCGCCCCGGGAAAGGACCCCGCATGAATCAGGTCTCCATCGGGGAGCGCATCCGGACCTACCGCGAGCGCCTCTCCCTGTCGCCCGCCGATCTCGCCACGCAGGCCCGGATCGACGTCGCCCTGGTCGCCGCCATCGAGAAGGGCGAGGTCTACCCCGCCATCGGCACCCTGACGCACATCGCCCGCGCCCTCGGCCAGCGCCTCGGCACGTTCATGGACGACCAGTACCGCGAAGACCCGCTCATTGTGCGGCAGGCCGAGCGGCGCAAGGAGGCGGCGGCCCACAAGGGCGTGGCCGACCAGCTGGCCTACCACTACTACTCGCTCGGCAAGGGCAAGACGGACCGCCACATGGAGCCGTTTTTCGTGGTGATCGAACCGGGCGTCAAGTCGCCCCCCTCCTCGCACGAGGGCGAGGAGTTCCTCGTGTGCCTCTCCGGCCGCCTGCAGGTCACCTACGGAAGCAAGACGCATCTGCTGGAAGCCGGCGACTCCATCTACTACAACTCGATCGTGCCGCATGACGTGAGCGCCGTGGCGCCCGGCAAGGCGGAGCTCTACGCCGTGATATTCGCCCCGTTCTAAGACCAGGAGACGGCGACCCATGACACCCGAAGCCCCCACCCAGGAACTGACGCTGGGCCAGATCCTCGACCGGACCGTGTCCCTCACCCCCGACAACGACGCCGTGGTCTACGCCGACCGCGGCTACCGGCTGACCTGGCGGCAGTTCGACGACCAGGTCAACCGCATCGCGAAAGGCCTGATGGCCCTGGGCGTGCAGAAGGACGAGAAGGTGGCCGTCTGGGCCAGCAACGTGCCGCACTGGGTGGCCCTCCAGTTCGCCACGGCCCGCATCGGCGCCATCCTGCTGACCATCAACACGAACTACCGCACCAGCGAGCTGGACTACGTGCTGCGGCAGTCGGACGCGGAAAACCTGTTCATCATCGACCGCCTGCGCGACAACGACTTCCTCTCCTCCGTCTACGAGCTGGTGCCCGAGCTCCGGACGCTCCCGCGCGAGCGGCTCCGGCCGGCCGCCTACCCCCGCCTGCGCCGGCTCTTTTTCCTCGGCCCCGAAAAGCACCGCGGCTTTTACTCGATGCCCGAGCTGATGGCGCTCGCGGCCACGGTCAGCGACGAGGCCTACCGGGCCCGCCAGGCGCAGCTGAAGCCCTCCGACGTGGTCAACATGCAGTACACGTCGGGCACGACCGGGTTCCCGAAGGGCGTCATGCTGACGCATATCAATATCGGGACAAACGGCTGGTGGATCGGGAAGAACCAGAACCTGTCGGGAGCCGACCGGGTCTGCATCCCCGTGCCGCTGTTCCACTGCTTCGGCTGCGTGCTGGGCGTCATGGCCTGCGTGAACCACGGGGCCACGATGGTCATCCTGGAAAAATACGAGCCCGTGGCGGCGATGGCGGCCGTGGAGAAGGAGCGGTGTACGGGCCTGTACGGCGTGCCGACCATGTTCATCGCCATCCTGGAGCACCCGCTGCGCGACAAGTTCAACTTCTCCACCCTCCGCACCGGCATCATGGCGGGCTCGCCGTGTCCGGTGAAAAGCATGCGGCAGTGCGTGGACATCCTCCACATGGGCGAGGTCACGATCTGCTACGGCCTCACGGAAAACTCGCCCGTCATGACGCAGACGGTGTACAACGAGCCCGACCTGAACCGGAAATGCTCCACCGTGGGCCGGGCGATGCCGGGCATCGAGGTGGCCATCTTCAACCCCGATACGGGCGAGCGGTGCGCGGCGAACGAGCCGGGCGAGGTCTGCTGCCGCGGCTACAGCGTCATGAAGGGCTACTACAAACAGCCCGAGGACACGGCGCTGGCCATCGACAAGGACGGCTGGCTCCATTCCGGGGACGTGGGCGTGGAGGACGACCAGGGCTACTTCGCCATCACGGGCCGGATCAAGGACATGATCATCCGCGGCGGCGAGAACATCTTCCCCAAGGAGATCGAGGATTTCATCCATCACATGCCGGGCGTCCAGGACGTCCAGGTGGTGGGCGTCCCGAGCAAGAAATACGGCGAGCAGCCGGGCGCGTTTATCATCCTGAAGCCGGACGCGACGATGACGGACACCGATGTCCGGGACTTCTGCCGCAACCGGATCGCCTGGTACAAGATCCCCAAATACATCACCTTTATCCAGGCCTACCCCCAGACCGCCAGCGGCAAGATCCAGAAGTACAAGCTGCGCGACGAGGCGGCCCTCCTCTGGCCCGATGCCTGACCGGCCCGTCCGCGCGGGGTGAGGACTTTCGAACGCCGTTTCGAGCGTTCGCCTGATTATGAGGCCTCCCGCCACCGGCTACTCTGATGTCAAAAGGAGTGCAGCCATGAAAAGACAGATACGCGCCGAGGACAGGCCCTCGGATGCCCGGATCGAGTGGCGCGGCGACGAGGCCGGCACCTTGACGGCCGACATGCTGGAGCAGCGCGCCCGTGAAATCGCCGTGATCGAAGGCCGCCCCCCCCACAAGGTGACCGAAAACGACCGCGAACGCGCCCGGCTTGAAATGCGGGACGAGGAGCTCCTGCTGACCTCCGATGACGCCCGCTCCGACGTCATGGCCACGCGCAATCCGGCCGAGCCGGCCGTGGAGCTCGGCCACCAGGTCAAGCCGAGCCTGTCCGAGGATGAACAGGAAATCTCGGAGCGGGAAACGCTCGAAGGCGTGCGCGAAGCCGAACACGAGCGGATGCTCCTCTCGCACGAGGAGACCGGGGAGGAGGAAGAGAATCCCTGAGCGATGACGGCCTGACGGAATCGCGCCACGGCGTGGCGCTCCCGCACCGGCACCGGGACGCCATGCTCGGATTTTTGTTCTGATTGCGGGAGCGCGGTACCGTCCGCGCGATAAAAGGGTGACTCCCTTCTTGTGATTTGCGCCCCCCTGTGCTTTGATACGCCAAAAGGAACTGCTCCATGAAAATCATGCTGGTAACGGACATGGAAGGCGTGGCGGGGGTGTTGAACCATGACGACTGGGTCCTGCCCACCGGCCGCTTTTACGACAAGGGCCAGCGGCTGCTGACCCAGGAAGTCAACGCCGCCTGCAGCGGCCTCTTCGCCGGCGGTGCCCGGGAAATCGTGGTGGCGGACGCCCACGGCGCCGGGGGCATCGACCCCGAACTGCTGCACCCCCGCGCGCAGCTCCTCCGCGGCTGGGGCCCCAGGCCCTACCCCTTCGGCCTGGACGACTCCTTCGACGGCTTCGGCGTGGTGGGCCAGCACGCCAAGGCCGGCACCCCCTACTCGCACATCACCCACACGGGCTGGTTCAACGTGATTGATATCACGATCAACGGCTATTCGGTCGGCGAATACGGCCAGCTCGCCCTGTGCGCCATGGAGCTGGGGGTTCCCGCCATCCTGGCCTGCGGCGAAGAGGCGTTCACGAAGGAGGCGGAGGAGTTCACGCCCGGCGTCGTTACCGCCTCTGTCAAAAAAGGCACCCTTCCGGACGGCCTGGACGACCTTGACCAGAACGACTACCGGAAAGCCAAGCTGGGCGCGCTCCACCTCTCCCCGGCCCGGTCGCAGCAGCTGATCCGCGCGGCGGCCCTGAAGGCCATCCGGAAGCTGGTTTCAAAGCCGAAGTCGTTCCGCTATCCCGATATCGGAGCCCCCTACACCCATGTTTCCCGCGTTCGCAAGGGCGGCGACCAGCCCGCCAAAACACAGACCAAGGCGCACGCCACCAGCGTGATCGAGTTGCTCAATAACCGGTAGGGAGATGCCGGCGGGACGCCCCGGCTCCTTACAGGCAGTCAACCCCGGCCTGCTCGAAGGCCGCGCGCCGCTCCACGCAGGTGGGACAGGTTCCGCAGGCCGGCGGCGCGCCGCGGTAGCAGGACCAGGTAAGTGAAAAATCCACGTCCAGCTCCACGCCCAGGCGCACGATGTCCGCCTTCGAAAACGCGGCAAACGGGGCGTGCACGCGAACGGGCTTTCCCCGGTTCAGCGCCAGGAGATCGTTGATCCGCTCGATGAAATCCGGGGTGCAATCCCAGTAGCCATACCGGTCCTGCCTCTGCGCCCCGTAATAGATATCCGGCGCACCGGCCGCCTCCGCGAAGGCCGCCGCCAGCGACAGCAGCAGCATGTTGCGATTGGGCACATAGGTGGGCGGCTGGCGCAGCTGCGCTTCCGAAAGGCCCGCCAAGTCCGGCACGGGTATGGATTCGTCCGTCAGGGCCGAGCCGCCGCGGGTCAGCTCCTTGAAAAAGGAAATGTCCACCACCCGGTGCGCGGCGCCGGCCCGCTTCGCCTGCACAGCCGCCATCTCCAGCTCCCGCGCATGCTTCTGGCCGTAAAAAAAGGAAAGCGCAACCAGGGGCGCCGGCCCGCGCCGCCGCCGGACCTCGTGCAGCAGGACGGAGGAGTCCAGCCCGCCCGACAGCAACACCACCGCCCCGCTCATGCCGCCTCCCGGATCACTCATCGTCGTCCGACCCGGCCGGCAGCGGCGGCAACACGTTTGCCTTCACCAACTCCGCATCCGTCTTGGCCGTCAGGGGGATCGGCAGCGGCGGCAGCCCCTGCGTGATCAGCTCTTTCTGGTAATCCTGCAAATGCTGCTGGATCTCGGCCTCGCGAATCACCTCGTCCTCGTCGGCCGCATCCTCCTCTTCATCCGCTTCAGGCTGGATCACGGGAATCACCACTTCGTCGGCCTCCTCGTCCTCCTGCACCGCCTGGGCGGGGGGGGGCGGAACGATCACGTCCTCATCATCATCCGCTTCTTCCGGCGGCTCGCGGAACACGCCCAGCTTGCGGGCGTCCTCGGCCAGCTTCTCGCGCTCAATTTCCGCCCGCCGGATGGCCGCATACCGGGTCTGCCGCCGGGCCGCCATGTTGGTCGATTGATTTCCGGACATGGGAATCGCCGGAACCCGGACCGAAGGACGGGCGGAAACGCCGGGCTTCGCCGCCGCCCGGCCGGCCGGCGCGGTCACGGCGCCGGGCGTCTTCAGGGACAGCCACTGCTCTTCCGTCCCCTTGCGGATCCGGGCCACTTCCCCGGGCACGGAGGCTTCCAGCACCTCGTAATCGTCGGCCTTCTCGCCCACGGCCAGCATGTAGGACTTGTCCTTCTGCTTCTTGTCCACGAAGCCCACGCGCACCTGGCCGCCTTCTTCCTGCATCAGGGCCGTCAATCGCACGTACGTGGCAAAGGAATCCGGAGCGACCAGCGCCGTTCCATCCGGATTGAGCCCCTCCACGGGCGGAACGCCGAACGGCTTGCGGTCCAGGATCACGCTGTAGCGGGTGAAATCGGCGTCGGCTCCGTCGGCGCCAAGCGCGGAGGCCAGCGAGCCCGCCAGGAACAAAAGGATGGCCACGTGCCGTTTCATTCAGCCACTGTATCATTAAAGGGCATGACTCGCCAAGCGCTTCATTTTGCTTTGTCCCGCTCCCCTCCTGACATACACTTGGTGCAAATAAAGGCGATATGAACGGCGTGAATCCACAAAGCGGGCGGAGGGTCATCGTGATCGGCGGCGGACCGGCCGGCCTGATGGCCGCCGTGGCCGCGGCCGGCGCCGGGGCCCGCGTCACCGTCCTGGAGCGGCAGGCCATGCCCGGCCGCAAGCTCGCCGCCACCGGCGGCGGCCGCTGCAACATCACCAACTCGCTCGATCCGGAAGCCTTCACGCTCCGCTTCGGGCCGCAGGGGCGGTTCATGAACCCCGCCCTGACCCTGTTCAGCCGGGATCGCCTGCTCGCCCAGATGCAGGGCTGGGGCGTTCCCTGCCAGGCGGCGGACGGCTTTCATTATTTCCCCGTATCCCAGCGCGCGCTCGACGTGCTTCACGCCCTGCGCGAGCAGCTCCGGGCGCGCCAGGCCGAGCTGCGCCTCAACGCCTGCGCCGACGCGCTGGACTTGGCGGACGGCGCGGTCCGGGGCGTCCGGGTCAATGGCGCGACGCTTCCGGCGGACGCCGTGATCGTGGCGGCAGGCGGAGCCGCCTGGCCGTCGCTGGGCGGCTGCTCCCGGGGGTACGACCTGGCCCGGCTGGCCGGCCACAGCGTTGTGGAGCCGACGCCGGCGCTGACCGGCCTTACCACCCGGGAGACCTGGCCGGCCTCCTGCGCGGGCGTGACGCTGCCGGAGGCCACGGCCTGGATCGAAAGCGATCGCCGCAAAACGATCTGGCGCGGCACGCTTCTTTTCACCAACACCGGACTTTCCGGCCCGCTGATCCTCGACCTTTCCGGCGCGGTGGCCGCGCTCCTCCGCAAAGGCGCCCCGGTTCCGCTTCGCCTGCGGGCGCTGCCGGACGCCGGCGCCGCAGAGTGGAAAACGCGCTTCCAGCAGTGGCGCACGGACCAGGGCAAAAAGAGCCTCCGCAACTGTCTCGACGCCAGCCTTCCGCACTCGCTGGCGCTGACCGCCTGCGCCTGCTGCGGCATCGAGCCCGAGCTCCGCGCGGCGGGGCTGACCGCCGAGACCCGCGACCGGCTGGCCGACTGGCTGGCGGCCATGCCCGTCACGCTGGCCGATCCGCCCGGATTCGGCCAGGCCATGGTCACCCGCGGGGGCGTCACCCTCAAGGAAGTTCAGCCCAGGACGCTGGAAAGCCGCCTGGTAAAAGGCTTGTTCTGGGCGGGCGAAGTGCTGGATCTGGACGGCCCCTGCGGCGGCTACAACCTGCAGTGGGCCTTCTCCAGCGGCTGGCTGGCTGGCGAATCGGCAGCCGGAGGCCGCTCGTGAGGCCCCGCCTTCCGGAACGCCTCCGGCTTCTTTACGAGGACCGCGACCTGCTGGTGGCGGACAAGCCCGCCGGCCTGCTGACCGTGGCCACGGAAACGGAAAAACGCCAGACGCTGTACGCCCTTGTGTTCGACTACCTGAAGCGAAGCCGCCCGCCCCAGCGCCCGCTGGTCGTCCACCGGCTGGATCGCGAAGCGTCGGGCCCGGTCCTGTTCGCCAAGAACGAAACGGCCAAGCGCCTGCTTCAAGACCAGTTCAAGGAGCACTCGGCGGGCCGGCTCTACCGGGCCCTCACCGAGGGGCGGATTGCCCGCGACGCCTTCACCGTTACCTCCTACCTGGCGGAGTTCGGCGTCAACCGGTGCGGCTCCACGCCCAACACGGCGATCGGGAAACTAGCGGTCACGCATGTGCGCGTGCTGCAGCGGGCCCCCGACCGCACGCTGGTGGAGGTGCGCCTGGAAACCGGCCGGAAACACCAGATCCGGGTGCATCTGGCGGAACAGGGGCATCCGATCCTGGGCGACCCCGTCTACGGCCGTCGCCGGAGCCCCCACCGCCGGCTCGCGCTGCACGGCGTCAGCCTGTCCTGCGTGCATCCGGTTACCGGAAAAGCCATGACCTGGGAATCCCCCGCGCCGGACTGGTTCCGCGTTTAAGGCGAGGCCGGCAAAACGGTCCTGAACCCGACGCCGTAATCGCGCCCCTCCGGCCAGTATCCGTTGCGGAAGGACACGCGGCAAAAATCGGATTCCGAGTTCCAGCAGCCCCCCCTGAAAACCCGGTGCGTGCCGGCCGAGGGGCCCCGAGGATCGGTTGCGGGAGCGCTTCCGAAATACGTTTCGCCGTACCAATCCCAGCACCATTCCCAGACATTGCCGGCCATGTCGTACAGGCCGTAGCCATTGGGGGCGAAGCTGGCGACCGGACTGGTCAGCGGCGGCGAGCCGTCGTCATACGCGGGATGATACTGCCGCGTGGGGCTGGTGTCGTAGGGGTAGTAGCCGCTGTAATAGTTGGCGCGGGCGTGCTGGATGGTGTCGGAGTCGCGCCAGGGGAACCGGCGCCCCTCCGCCCCGCCGCGGGCGGCTTTCTCCCATTCCGCCTCGGTGGGGAGGCGGTAGCCGGCGTCCCAGCGGACCCACGTCGCCCGGATCGCCTGCGCGCCGGAACGGCAGGCCGTTGTCAAGGAGGCGTCCGTGTAGTAGGCCGGCACCCGGCCCTCCCGCTCGCTGCGGGCATTGCACCATTTCACGCAATCGTTCCAGTCCAGCGCCTGCACCGGATGACCGGCCCCTTTGGCGGTCGCCTCGCCGAACTCATAGCCGTGAGCCAGCGCCCACCCGTAAACGGCCGACCACTGGTCCTGCGTCACCTCCGTCTGGTCCATGTAAAACCGGCTCACCTGTACCCGGCGGACAGGCTGCTCGTCGGCGTTCCCGTCGCCCAGGGCATCGCCCATTTCGAAGGAACCCTCCGGCACCAGGGCCATGCCGGCGGGCGAAAGCGGCATGATTTCAATTCCGCTAAGCAAGGCCTGTGCGCCCTTCAGCCCGATCGCCGCCAGTTGAAGTCCGTTCCCATCGGCCACGGTTACCGCGAAGGCCAGCCGCAAGGCCTTGTTGCGTCCGCCGGCCCGGTCCGCCACATCCAGCGCGGGCACGCGGGTGACGCCCTCCACTCGGATCTTGAACAGGCGCTCCCCGCGCTGGCGGGCCTCGATCTCGGCGAAATAGAGCCGGACCCGGTAGACCCCGTTGGGCAGGTCCGCAAAAGAGTAGGCCAGCCTGGGGCCGACGCGGCAGCTCTGGAAAACAGGGAGCGGCGTCCGCCCGCACCCGGCAATGGCGGCGGCGGTTGCGCTCTTCGCGCCGACCGCATACGCCTGATCGCCGAGCCAGCCGTCCGCCGCGCGCTTTCCGCCGCAGTTGAGCCGGATCACGTCGCCGCCGCTGGTCGCGCCCGCCGCCGCCAGCCAGGCCGTCAGGATCAGCCGAGCGCCCCTCGCATGCAAGGCGGTCATCATCGTCCGCTTCTCCCGTTTTGTCGATCGGCGTCAGCATGGCCCATCCCCGCTTTTCTCAATATGGGGTCTAGTCTTACCTGCCCCGCTCTGCTAGTCTGAGGCGAAATCCGAATCGGAAATAAGGAGCGTTATGGCGGACCTGACACCCGGCGAAAAAAGATGGACCCTTGTCTACGGCGAATACCAGGGGCTGGAGCACCAGGCGGCGCTTGAGCTGTACCGGGGCATGCAGTTGTTCGTGAATTACGTGATGCCGATCCGGGCGGCGGCCGACGTCGCTCCCGCCGCCCTTGAGCATGTGCTCCTCGTGGGCACCGCCAAGACGAACCGCCACCTGGCCGCCCTGATGGCGGAGGGAACGATTCCGGTTCCGCCGGGCCCCCAGGGCTTCACGCTCTGGATCGGCAAGGCGCCGTGGAATCCCGAGCACCGCCTGATCGCGCTGGCCGGCGCCGACGAAGCCGGAGTCTACCATGGCGCGCAGGAGCTGCTGGCCTCCCTTTCCGCCGTGGAGGCCCCGTTTGACAAGCCGCTGAAGCGGCGCACCGCCCTGGCCGCCCTGCCCGACCGGGTCACCTCCGAAGCGCCGACCGTGAAGGATCGCGGCATCTGGACCTGGGGCTATGTCATCTACGACTACCGCCGGTTCCTGGATCAGATGGCGCGGCTGAAGATGAACATGCTGACCGTCTGGAACAGCGAAGTGCCGCTCAACCTGCCCGAGATCACCGCCTATGCGCACGCGCGCGGCATCCGCATCATCGCCGGCTACAACTGGGGCTGGGGCCACAAGCTCGACCTGGGCGTGGCGGCCGACCGCGTCCGCATCAAGGAGCTGGCGCTCGAGACCTACCGCCAGGAATACGCGGGCAAGCCGATTGACGGCATTTACTTTCAAACGCTCACCGAGCACACCAACAAGGAATCGGGCGGCCGCTCCATCGCCTCCTGGTGCTGCGACATGGTGAACGACATTGCGGGCGAGCTCTACGCCTCCGTGCCGGATCTGTCGATCCAGTTCGGCCTGCATGCCACCTCGATCCGCGAGCGCTACACCGAGCTGGCGACGCTCGATCCGCGCGTCATCATCACCTGGGAGGACGCGGGCGCCCTGCCCTACAGCTACTCCCCGGATCCCGCCAAGGACGACGGATTCGAGGCGACGCTGGCCTACTCCAAGCAGCTGGCGGCGTTCCGCCCCGGCACGCCTTTTGCCCTGGTCCCCAAGGGCTGGATGTGCCTGCGGTGGGATGACGAGTTCGCGAAGCACGGCCCCTTCCTGCTGGGCGAGCGCGACCCCGCCTACCTCCGGGAGCGCCTCATCGCCAGGCAGCCCGAATGGAACCGCTGCAACCTCCAATGGTTCAAGCATTTCCCGCTGGCCGCCCGGTTCTACCGGGAAGTGGCCGCCATCAATCCCCACGTCATCGCCACGGGGCTCGTGGAGGACGCGATGCTCGACGCGTGCATCCAGCCCTCGGTGGCCCTCTTCGGGGAGACGATCTGGAATCCGCACCGGAGCGACGCCGAGCTGCTGGCCAGCGCCATGCGACCGTACCTGCTCAACACCTCCGTCTAACCGTTCGCCTAAGGCGACGTAAGTCTTGATTTGGCCAGGCGGGCGATCAGGGGGGCGCGGGCCCCCGTGAGCGTTTTCCAGTCGGCCGGCGTCAAAGGATTGCCGGGATGTTCGAACGCCAGGAGCAGCCACTCCAGCGCGACCGGCCGCGTTTCCGTCAGCGCGGCTTTCACCACAAACGCGCGCTGGCACGCCGGAACGTTCGCCTGACGCCTCATTTTTTTCAACGTTTCCTTAAGCCGGTCATCGCGCTCCCAAATCGCCTTCACCATTTCCACGCCCACCGGATCCACATCCCAGCGGACCCTCCGCTTGCCGGCGTTGCTGAAGATTTCGTGATAGAGCTGGATATCCCCGAAAAGGCTCATCACCTTTTCAACCGCGCCCTCACCGCCCAGCTCATACAAGGCCATGGCCGCCGCCGCGGCGGTGTGCGCATGCTGCCGGGCGAACTCCTCCGGCAGCAGCGTGCCCGTCTCCTTGCCGCCGCGCGCGGCCCGCATGGCGTCCTTATAGATCTTTGAAATCTTCGGAATGAAGGCGGGATCCCCGCTCAAGCCCATTCCCTCGAGCGCCTCGTTCTTCAGCTCCCGATCGTTCGCCGCCTGCTGCAGCAGAACCAAGGCAGAGGGGTCCTTCGTGGCGCCCAGCAGGACGAGGGCCGCTTTCCGGGACGGCAGGTCCGGGTTGGAGAAAGAAGCCAACTCCGACAACTTCGCGGCCCACTCCGGTTTCGCATAGGGAGTCAGCGCGGCCACGGCGTCCGCCAGCCCGAACTTGCGGTCAACGCCGCCCGAGGTGGCATACTCAAAGAGCGCCGCCGCCGTTTCCGGGACCGGGTTCGCGAGCGCGCGGCGCACCACCTCGTCGCTCACGGCATCCCCCATCGCGAGGCTCACGACCTCCTCGCGCGTCAGGGGCTTCACGGCTTCCTTGATCGCATTTTTCGACACATTATTCCGGGTGGTCCAATCGATGGCGGCCCCGAGCATGCGCGGCCAGTCGGGCCAGTCCCAGAACGCCAAGGCGCCGGCCGGAGCCTCGCCGTTGGCCGTCAGGGCCAGGGCCACGACGTGCCCCTTTTCAAAATCAGCCGCGATCATCGCAGGCCTGTCGCCGGCCCTTAGCCAGACCTCCGCGCCCGGCTTGGGAGTCATCGGCTGCACAAAATACGCCTTGGGCAGGGCGGCATAGGCGGCATCCGCGGGCAGCGGCGACCGGGAACCCGGCGTGAGCGCCAGCCCGTCCGGGAACCGCGGCATGAAATCGCGCGCCGGCATGGTCACCGGAACCATGTCCTCCAAGGGGGTGCCCGCATAGCCGCCGTTGGAAAAGGCCCAGTAGCCGCCCAGCACCACGAGCCCGCCGCCGTTGGCCACGAAGCCGCGGATTTTCGCCAGCCGGTTGCTGCCCAGCGTGGGCGCATCCACATTCGACAGCACCACGACGTCAAACCGGTCCAGCTTTTCGGGCATGTTGAACAGCTTGTTGTCGGGATTGAAATAGGGGCTTCTCGATTCATACGCCGTCTCGTATGAAATGCCGGCCGCCGCGCATGCTTCGCGAAGCCGGATGGTATCACTCCAAAGCCCCTCCACCAGCAGGGCGCGCGGAACGCCGGCCACCGCGAAACCCAGGGGGGCCGCCGTCAGCGCCACCAACCCTGCTAGAATCAAGCGTTGCTTGCTCATGGCTTCTCCTCCCGATCCACCCAGACAATCGTGCTCCACAACCGGTGTTCGGGAACCACCACGGAAAACCCGCCGGCCTCCTTTTCCACCGGCAGCTTCACGGCCCGGCAGTCGGGCTCGGCCGTCAACAGCCACGCCGCCGGCTCGCGGCTGCCGGCCTTTGACACGCGCACGGCTTTCATCCACGGCGCCATCGGCATCGGCTTGGCCGGGGCCGTCTCATCCGCTCCCGGAGGGGTGATCAACTGCATCACGGTCAGGCGGGCTCCCTCCACAGCCGGACGCGTTTTGACGTACGGCTTCCAGAGCAGCTCGGCCTCCGATTTGACGGTCACCCCGGCCGCTTCCGGAGTCACGGGCGTCAAGGCCGGATCCCACAGGAACTCCCCGTACCGCGTCATGAAACGGGCGTAACGGCCGGGGCTCCCTCCCCCCTCCGAGTAGATGTAGGGATGCGACCCGCTGGCGAAGGTGAAGATGTTGTTGTAGGTCCGGCCCGCGACGCCCGCCGCCCCGTCGAGGCTCTGCACGGCGTGGAATCCGCCGGCCTGGCGGGTCAGCTCCACCTGCTCGAGCAGCCCCTCGCAATAGGTCTTCCAGCTGCGGCTTCCGCGGAAATACTCCTGGTTGACCTGCGAGCCGCCGCTGCAGTAGTTCCCGAAATAGACGAGCGGATCGGGCGCGTCCGGCTTGCGCTTTTCCTTGATCGGCCCGTAGTTGGAGGCGATCTCGAAATGGGGCCCGTTGCCTTCGCGCAGCCGGTGCTTCATATACCGCACGTTCCGTATGGATATCGCCTGCGCGCTCCAGACCTTGTCCGTGATGCTCATCAGGTCCGGCGCCAGCTTCTGCATCACCCCTTCGGCGCCCATCTCGCGCAACTCCGCCTTGACATCGTCCGTGCCCATCGCGCTCCACCCGAGGCCGCAGTCGAAGCGAACCCCGTCCCACCCGAAGCGCTGGGCGCTCTGGATCAGCTGGTCGGCGCCCATCTCGATCAGCCGCAGGTAGCCCATGTTGACCATCAAGCTGTGCCAGACGCTGTACTGGTACTTGTCAAAGGCGGGATCGTTATGCAGCCTGTCGGCCAGCCGCAGATCCTCGACGTCGAAAAACTCGGTGCACAGGCCCACATCGGCCAGGGCCACCAGGTCCGGATGCTTACGGCCCCACTCAAAGCCCGAGGGACCGCTGGCCGTGCTCCAAATGTAGCTGATCATCTTGATGCCCTGGGCGTGGTTTAGCGCCATCCACTGCTGAAGGCCGGAAAGGCTGTTGTGGAAATTGTTCTGGCCGGTCCACCAGTCGCTGTTCGTCGGGTTGAGGTCGGTCCAGCTGCTCGGCTGCCAGCTGAAGGCTTCCTCGACATTGATATACCCGCGCCGGCTGGCGGCCACATGGCCCGGAAAATCCTGCTCCCGCCCGTACCAATCCAGGAAGCCCGATCCCTGGATGGCCGTCTTCCATAGCGGGGCGCTGACGGTGAAATACTCCGAGGCCGAGTGGGCCGCCTTGCCTCCAGCCGTCACTTCCGCGTGAACCTCATGCCCGAACTCGCGGGAACCCGAAACCCAGTCAAAGCGCTGTTCCGCTGTGGAGCCGCCCGGGATCGTCACGGCCTTTTCACCCACCACGGACTCCTCGGACAGGCCTGTCCGCATCGTCACCTTCAGGGAGGCGGAGGCGGGCGTGGCGCGATAATTGCGGATCACAACCGTGATCGCGTTGGACTCCCCCGGATACACGTGGATCTTTTCGGGCAAAACCGTCTCGATGGCCAGCGAGTCCGTGATCAGGTTCACGTCGGCCCGGTCCAGGAGAAGAGCCGGATAGTCGATCGCGCTCAGGCTGACCGCCTTTTCGGAGGCCATGTCGGTCATCAGGTCGGCCAGCTCCCCGCCTTCGGGGGCGGAGGCGGCGGCAGGGTCCGCCTCGAGATTGCCCACCACGGGCGCCTTGAAGGCGCGAAGCTGCTTCTTCGGCTGCCCGACGGGAGGTTCCGCGATCTCCCAGGAAGCCAGCAGCTCCAGGGCGGCCGCCTTGGGGAGCGAGAAGTTCATCAAAACGGGCGCGTAGCCTACCGGATTCAACGTAATGGAGGCCACATGCCGCTCCGCCAGCAATTTGCCATCGGCGCGAAGGCCGAGTTTCAGCTTCAGCCGGGTGTGGTCAAAATCCGCCGGAAGCAGCAATCGCACCGCCGTTTCCAACTGGTAAAGGCCCGGTTTCGAGGGAACGGCCGTCAAGGCCCACCGACTCGCCTCGCCGGTCGATACTTCCCCGATCTTCACGGCCACCGAAGTCCCTCCCGAAGCGGCGGGGTCGGCAACGAGGGCCATGCCCTTCCCCTTCAGGCCCAGCTCGACACGCTGGGC
>CAIKKV010000176.1 GCA_903828035.1 uncultured bacterium | reverse complement strand
ATCGGTGGGCCCCACCGCGGCCCTGGCCACGCTGGACAAGATGGAGGCGGTGAACATCACCGCCTTCGTGGCCCGCGCCGGCACGCGGATCATGGACGCCCTCCGCGCCGTCGCCGCGCGCCACCACCTGCCGCTCGCCGTCAAGGGCTTCCCCTGCGCGCCCACGCTGGTGTTCGACCATGAGAAGGGCAACCTGCTGAAGACGCTCTATATCCAGGGCATGCTGGAGCGCGGCTTCCTGGCCGCCGCCCTCATCTATGTGTCCCTCGCCCACACGGACGCGCTCATCGACAAGTTTGCCGCCGCCGCGGACGAGGTGGGCGCCGAACTGGCGGACGCCCTGCGCCAGGGCGACCTCGAGCGGCGTCTCAAGGGGCCCCCGGCCCACACCGGCTTCAAACGTCTCATTTAACCCCAGCCCGGAGTCTTGCCATGGATGTGTTGAACCTGTTTTCGCTCAAGGGAAATGTCGCCCTCGTGACCGGCGGCGCCGGCCTCTACGGCCGCCAGCTGGTGGCCGGCATGCTCGAGGCCGGGGCCAGAACCTTTGTGGCCGCCCGGAACCTCGAGCCCCTCAAGGTCATGGAGCAGGAGGCCCGCGCCCGGGGGCTGGACCTGACCGCCCTCTCCTACGACCAGGGAGAGGAGTCCTCGATCAACGGCTTGCGCGACGCCATTCTCGAAAAGGCCGGCACATGCGACGTCCTGATCAACAACGCCGTCCTGCGGCCCATGAAAAACGGCTACCAGAGCGATCTGTCCACGTTTGACCTGAGCATGAAGGTCAACGCCACGGGCCTGTTCGCCATCACCCGCGCCTTCGGCGACGCCATGGCCGAGCGCGGCGGGGGCTCGATCGTGAACATCGGCTCGATGCAGGGCATCATCGCCCCCGACCCCTGGATCTACGAGGGAACGGCCCACACGGGCTGGTATCCGGATTACTTCTTCCACAAGGCCGGCATGATCAACTTCACGCGGTTCACGGCCAGCTACTACGGCCTGAAGAACGTCCGCTGCAACTGCGTGGCGCCGGGCGGCTACCAGACCGAGAAGCACGACGAGGTGTTCCTGGAGAACTACGCCCGCAAAACCATGCTCGGCCGCATGGCCAACGACAACGACCTGAAGGGCGTCGTCGTGTTCCTCGCCTCGGACGCCGCCTCCTACGTGACCGGAACCACGCTGCCGGTCGATGCCGGCTACACCGCGAAATAAAAGGCATTATGCATACGCGAGAGACACTGGCGGCCGGGCTGGGCCGGCTGGGGGTCGCCCCCGGCGACACCCTGTTCGTCCACTCGTCATTCAAAAGCCTGGGCCCGGTCGACGGCGGCGCCCCCGCCGTCATCGGCGCCCTCGAGGACTCCCTGGGCCCGGACGGGCTTCTGCTCATGCCGTCGTTCAACCTGCTTCCCAAGGGCCACGAGGCCCGGGCCGAAGCGTGGAACCGGGCCTCGACGCCTTCCTCCGTCGGCTGGCTCACCGAATGTTTCCGCTCCCTTCCCGGCTCCGTGCGGTCGGACCACTTCTCGCACTCCGTGGCGGCGCGCGGGAAGGACGCCGCCGCCTTTGTGGGCGACCACCGCAGCCTCGAGGGCTACGAGTCGCCCTGGGACCGCTCGCCCTGGGGGCGGGCCTTCGGCACGCAGTCGCCCATGCTCAAGGCCTTCCGGCGCCCCGCCGGCAAGGTCCTCATGCTGGGGGTGGACTACCACTCCTCGACCTACTGCCACGTCGTCGAAACGCTGTTCTGGGCCTGGAAGAAATCGACCCGCTACGACTATCCCTACCAGTTCATGAACCGCGAGGAGGCGGGCCTCTTCTGGGACGGCCTGGGACGGCAGGCGCGCGGCCGGGTGGGCGACGCCGACTGCCGCCTCTTCCCCATCCGCGCCTTCGTGGAGACGCTCCTGGAAGCCGCCAAAGCCGAGCCCAAACGCTATTTCAAATACTACCTGGAGTAAGCGCCCGTGTTCACGCATTCCGTACCGTTCCTTTTATCGAGACAAGGCTCCGATCGCGCCACGGCCTACGACTTCGCCAACAAGGCCGTCACGCGGAACGGCAAAACGCATGTGGTCTGGACCGATGCCGTGGCCCTCACCCGGGGCCGGACCTTCGATCACGCGGCCGGCGAGTGGGGCGACACGATCACGATCGGGGAAGGCCGCGACAACCACAACAACCCCAGCCTCACGGCCGATGCGGAGGGCCGGCTGCGGATCGCCTACGGCCCCCACGGCATCTGGGACCAGCTGCAGGAGCCTGAAAAATGGCCCTCGGGCAGCTTCAAGTATTCCAGGGCCTCCGGGCCCGACACGCTTGCGGCCTTCGAATCCGTCAGGCCTGTCGGCTACTGCGCCACGTATGCCTGCCTTCTCAACACGCCAGACGGCCGCGACGCGATGGTGTACCGGGGCGGGGAGGAGCCGTATGCCGTCCTGTTCCAGATCCAGCGCCCGCAGGGTGGCTGGACCCAGGCCCGGGCGCTGTTCGCGCAGGCCATCAAGCCGCAGTACACCTTTTACGGGGCCAGCCTGACGGCGGGCCCCGGGGGCGATTTGTTTGTCGCCGCCCACTTCTATTCTCTCGAAACCTCGCGCTCCGAAGGCGTCGGCGTTCTGCGCTCGCCCGATAACGGAGCCACCTGGCTCGACCTGAAAGGCCGCCGGATCGCGCTCCCCGCGCTCTACGGGCCCCGGGTCGCCGTGCCCTCCTTCCCCGCCGAGCACAGCCCCTACAACGGAGGCGTGGTGGCGACACCGGACGGCGCGCTCTGGGCCCTCGCCCACGCCAGCCAGGGCTCCCGCTACCCGCTCCGCCTCTCCCGGTGGGACGGGCGCGGCTGGGATACGATCAACCTGGACGACGCCCTCCCACCCGAGCGGGGCGCGTGCCGGGCCCACCTGTCGCTGGACGGCGCCGGCTGCCTGCACATCCTCGCCGCGGCGGTCGACAAAACCCGCCTGGCCAAAGGAGCGGATCCGTTCGGCCATCCCAGCCTGCAGATTTTCCATCTCGGGTCCAACGCGGACAAAACGACTTTCCAGCAGCGGCTCGTCAGCGACGGCGACCCCGAGATTCCCAGCTGGAATCCGAGCCTGTCCCTGCCGGGGCCTTTCCATCCGGTTGAAAAGCCGGTGCTCCTCTTCACGAAGGGCTTGAACCAGCCCGCGGGCGAGCATGGGTGCCGCCACACGTGGAAAGCGGAAGTCTACTGTGTGCTTTCCTGAGCTGGACACGGGTGTCCCAGGCCGCTACAGTGATGCCATGTCCGACGCCACCGCCAACCTGATCCTCGTCATTTTCGGCGCCTCCGGCGATCTTACCGCGCGCATGCTGCTGCCCGCCCTGTTCGAGCTGGAGAAGGACGGCCTGCTTCCCGCGAATCTCGCCGTCCTGGGAACAGGACGGACCCCGCTCGACGACCAGTCCTTCCGCGACCGGATTACGAAAGCCAACCCCGACCTCGCCAAACAGGACATGGGCCGGCTGCACTACCTTCCGCTCGACCCGCATTCGCCCGATTCCCATGCGGCCCTGGCCCGCCGCCTCGCCGAGCTGGACCGCGGCCCCGGCGCCTCCGGCAATATCCTCTTCTATCTTGCCGTGCCGCCCGGCCTCCACGAGCCGATTCTCCGAGGGCTGATGGCGGCGGGCTTGAATCGCCCGGACGCCTCCGGGAAAGGCTGGCGGCGCATCGTGGTCGAGAAGCCCTTCGGGCACGATCTGGATTCGGCGCGCCGCCTGAACCTCCTGCTGCAGGAGGCCTTCCCGGAATCCGGCATTTTCCGGATCGACCACTACCTGGGCAAGGAAACGGTCCAGAACATTCTCGTCACCCGCTTCGGAAACGGCATCTTCGAGCCCCTCTGGAACCGGAACTACATCGCGCGCGTCGAAATCACGCTGGCGGAAGAGCTGGGCGTCGAGAATCGCGGCGGCTATTACGAGCAGGCCGGCGCGCTGCGCGACATGGTGCAGAACCACCTCCTGCAGGTGCTGGCCTTCATCGCCATGGAGCCGCCCGCCGCCCCCGACGCCCACTCCATCCGGCACGAAACCTTGAAGGTGTTCCAATCGCTGCGCCCGATGACGCCGGAGGACGTGCGGGCCTTCACCGTGCGGGGGCAGTACCTGGAGTCCACGATCCGCGGCAAGCGGGAGCCGGGCTACCGCGAGGAGCACAATGTGGATCCGGAGTCGCGCATGGAAACGTTCGCCGCGCTGCGCTGCCACGTGGACAACTGGCGCTGGAGCGGCGTCCCCTTCTTCCTCCGCACGGGAAAGCGGCTGCCGACCCGCGTGACCGAGGCGGTGATCCACTTCAAGCCGAGCCCGCACACGCTCTTCCGCGGCGAATCGGGCGATCCGGGGCCGCCGAACCAGCTGATCATCCGGATCCAGCCCGACGAAGGGCTGGTGCTGAAGTTCAACCTCAAGGTGCCAGGCGCGGGCTTCAAGGCGCGCGGCGCGGGCATGGAGTTCCACTACCGGGACCTTGGCGGCGCCAGCCTTCCCGGCGCCTATGCGCGACTGCTGCTGGACGCCATGCAGGGCGACTCCACCCTGTACCTGCGCAACGATGAATCGGAGGCCACCTGGGCCTACATCGACCCCATTGTGAAGGCCTGGAAGGCCGACCCGCTAATCAAGCTTTACGGCTATCCGGCGGGCACGTGGGGGCCTGAGGAGGCCAACGCGCTGATCGACGTTCCCGGCGAAACGTGGCGTTTTCCCTGCAAGAATCTCTCCACGGACGATTCCTTCTGCGAGCTTTAGGGGGAACGGCCTCGCGCCGCCTCCTGTTGCCGATCTCACCGCGTGAACTGGCGGATGAGGACGCCGGCCTCGAGCAGCAGGGCGCGGGTCTGGGCGCTGAACTGGTACTCCGTCTCGAACACCACTTCGCGGATGCCCGCGTTGATGATCATCTTGGCGCAGATCAGGCAGGGGCTGAGCGTCGAATACAGGACAGAATCGCGCACGGCAATGCCGTGGTAAGCCGCCTGGGTGATGGAGTTTTCCTCGGCGTGGGAGCAGACGCACTCGCCGAGATCGGCGCCGGAGGGCGCTTCGCCGGCGCACCGCTTGCAGCCCCCCTCGAAGCAGTTCTTCACTCCGCGCGGGGTGCCGTTGTAGCCGGTGGAAATGATGCGGCGGTCCCTGACGAGCAACGCGGCTACCTGGCGCCTCCGGCAGTTTCCCCGGCGGGCCACCACGTGGGCGATATCCATGAAATAGGTGTCCCAATCAGGTCTGTTGGATACGGGATCCATTCGGCGGGGGCTCCTGGTCAAAGGCGTTTACATCACAATCCTTGATGTGCTTCACATGCAGGTCCTGGGTCTGCACGTGGCGGGCCACGTTCAGCAGCACGCCCACCGCCACCATCGAGCTGATCATGCTCGAGCCGCCCGCGCTCATGAACGGCAAGGCGAGCCCCTTGGTGGGCAGGCAGCCGGTCACCACGCCGATGTTGATGAACGCCTCGAGGGACAGCAGCATGGTCATGCCGAACGCCAGCAGGAAGCCGAATCGGTCGGGAGCCCGCCTGGCAATGCCCATGCCGAAAACAAGAAGCATCACGAAGAGCACCACCACGCCCAGCGTGGCAATCATGCCCAGCTCCTCCCCCAGGATGGCGAAGATGAAATCGTTATGGGCTTCCGGCAGGAAATACAGCTTCTGCACGCTCTGCATATAGCCGCCGCCCCAGATCCCCCCCAGGGCAAGGGCCGTTTCGGACTGGGTCAACTGGTAGGCGGCGTCGGGGTAGGCATCGCGGAACAAAAAGGAGAGAAACCGCATCAGGCGGACGGGATTGTGCATGACGGCCAGCGAGAAGAGCATCAGCGCAAGCACGCCGGAGGAGACCAGGTGCGACGAGCGGGTTCCGCCCAGGAACATGATGCCGGCCCCCACGGCGGCGAGCAGGAAGGTCGTCCCGTAATCGGGCTCCAGGAAAATGAACAGCAGCATGGTTCCCAGGCTGACGATCGGAATAACCAGACCCTGCTTGATGTTCGAGGCGAAGCGCCCCTTCAACGTCATCCAGGTCGACAGCATGATGACAATGGTCAGCTTGGCGAACTCGGAAGGCTGGATGCTCATCGGCCCCAGCTGGATCCAGCGATAGCTGCCCTTGATGCATTTGCCGATATGCGGCACGAAGACCAGCATCAGAAGCAGCGCCGTGATCGCGATCAGGAGAATGTTAAGCCAGGTCTTGTGGAGCCAGTGATAGTCGAAAAAGGCGGCTCCGATACAGCCCAGGATGCCGAGCCCGAGCCAGAACATCTGTTTTTTTACATAAAAAAACATGTCCCCGGCTTCATCCATGCCCTTGACGCTGCTGGCGCTGGCGAGCAACAAAATGCCAATCGCCAGCAGCGCAATGACTATGAGCACCAGGGCTTTCCCGGCGTTACGCATGCCTGGTCATCTTACGTTACTTACTGGGCAGTCGGGATGTTCAGCGACTGGCCGGGGGCCACCGCTTCGGAGGCCATGCCGTTGGCGCGCATGATGTCGGCCACGGTCACGGTGTACAGCATCGCGATATCCTTGAGCGTCTCACCCGGAGCCACGAGATGCTTCTGCACCACCGGCTTCGCGGGCGCCATGGCGGCGCCGGGAGCGGCCGGAGCCAGGGGCTTCAGCGCGGGAGCCTGGCCGGGAGCGGCCGGGGCCAGGGGCGCAGGGCCCATGGCCGGGGCAACCGGAGCCACGCCGGGGACGGCGGAGGTGGAGTCAAAGCCGGCCATCGGGGCGATCGGCGCCTGCTCGACCGGAGCCATCGGGAACGCGGGCTGCGCGGACGGCGCCGCACCCGGAACCACCAGCTTCTGGCCGATCTTGAGCTTCTTGGGATCCGTGATCTTGTTCGCCTTCATCAGGTCGTCCTGCTTGACGCCCAGCTTCT